>JAPUJS010000001.1 GCA_027296045.1 bacterium
AATTCACCGATTCGGGAGAGGGGATCGTGCGTGTGTCGAAGGACGGGGTATCCGATGACGAGTCGCTGGTGATCGCTGTATCCGATACGGGAACCGGTATCCCTGCTGATGCACTGAACACGATCTGCCAAGAGTCTCAACAGGTGAAAGGCTCAGACCGGGAGCACAAAGGCACAGGGTTGGGGCTATCGATCACGAAGCAGTTTGCAGAGCTGTTGGGAGGGTCGATTGGCGTGCAGAGCGAGGTAGGGAAAGGATCGACGTTTACGGTGCGGGTGCCGCTTGTTTACAACCTGGCTGGAACGGGTTGAACTTCCGGGCAGACCGGCTCTGGCCCAAAATGGTCATCCCCAGTCTGCTAACAGATTGCTAACGGGGCACACCAAAGCACCCCAAAACAGGCCGAAACAGTATGAACTATGCTCCGGCCTAACCTGCTGCCAGACAACGAATAAACCGGCTTAGGACGAAACACACAGAAACAGTCCTAAACACTTAAAAAGCCGCAATTTAGGCCTAAAATGATTTGGGGTGATGGGGGTCGCTGGTTCAAATCCAGTCGCTCCGACCAATAAAAACAAGGGGTTATGTAAAATACATAACCCCAATTTTTTTGTTTTCTAACGATTTTCTAACAAGAACCTGGATTTTGAATCATTAAGTCACCCACTACCCGTTCCAGCAGATCGGCTTTCCTTTGATGCTTCCAGTCGAAGATATCATTGTCGATTCGGATAGGAAAGAGGGCCTGTTTGCCTTCCCGATCTTCCCTTTGGAGGGAGCGTTCGATTTGATCTTGATATTTGCCATCAATCGTCATCCTCTCCAACCGTCCTTCATGACTTTGGTTCTATCTTGTCAATCAGAGAGGATTTGACCGTGGCACTGCCGTGATCCTCCAATGCAGCCAGTTCCGCCTTGAGCTTTGTAATCTGTTTTTCAGTAGTGAGCTTCTTTCGCTCTTTTGCCTTGATCAGCCTTGCCTCTGTCGCATTACTCTCTTCGAATGCCTTCAGCGCACCTCTTGCTTTTCGCATCTGGACTTCGGCCTCTATCGCCCTCTTTCGAACCTTTTCAATAGCTGCTCCGACGTAAAATTTCCCTCCGATGACGGCGAAGAGTAGGACCATGGTTGCCACGGGTAGATAATAGTCCATATTTCACTCCTTAAAATATGTTGTTAAAGGGTAGACTTGGGACCAGAGTCTTCTCCTTATTGCATACCATTCACTGATTATAAACGGTTTGTCACCAGACCAGGTGCGCCAATTTTCTAATTCGGATACTCTGGGGATCCATCGGTAATATATAAGTTTACTGAAATTACATCGGCATGTCCACCCAAAACTTCAAAAACTGGTCTGAGTCGAATGGCCTGCCGTGAAGCCGAGATCCCAGAAACATTTGATGCGCCGGCCACGTTTCTAACAGGAATCGTAGGCCGTTTTTTTGAGTCAGGATCTGGTATGTCCGGATTTGATGCAAAAGCAATTGGGTCGATTGTGGCCACAGCCCTGAAGTTCAAAGAGGAAAATGGGGATGTGGTTGTGGTTGCCTGTCCAGAAGATGCCGAACAGATCGTTCGAGAAGCGCCGGGGTTGCCGGTGGTTGCGGAGGCCGAGTGCAAACCGGGGGAGGTACACTTTTTTGGCAAAGAAGATTACGACCAGTGGGGACTTTCCGGACCAGAAGAAGACGCATAGGTCGATTTTTTAAAACTAAAAAAACGACAGGTGGGTTTGTCCCACCTGCCGATTTTTTAGTTTGGTGCCTCGATATTTAGCCTGTCACCTGTGCGTGGAATTCTTGCCAATCGTCCAGGTTGTTCAGATTAACTGCATCCAGGATCGATCCGTCGTCTGAGATTCCGGACGCAGAGAGAACCGCCTTTCGCGTATCGTCATCGTGGTGATAGCCTGTGATGGCGGCATTGGAGGCATCGATTTCTTCTTGAGGGATGCTGCCACCTCGCTGGTCGAGCACCCATTTTTCAAATTCGGGATAACTGGGTTTGTTCTCTTTGACGTAATTAACGGCAGCGTCTCGGTCCACCTTCAAGCCGTCCAGCACCATCTGGTCAAATCCCATACCACACTCGGGATAGTCTTCGGCAAGGTTGCCCGTTGCGCTGAGGGTCAGCTTTTGCCATAGTCGGGGCAAATGAATGGCACCCAAGGGGCCTGCGACACCTGAACTGATTAGGGGGATTGTTAGAGCCATGTCTCTCCTCCTTGCTGGGTTTGGGGGAACCGGGAGAATCCCGGTTATTCTGTTTGATGTCCTAATTATGTACAGGATTCTGGGTTTGTCAATTCGAAACCCTGGTTGTTTTCAACCAGAACAAAGTTGCTCCCCGCGTATCATTTGGCCAGGGTGCCTTTTTGGTCTCGAGCAAGTTTCCAGGTGTCTACAAATCCGTTTGCATGGGTAATCGTCAGCGAGGCGCCTTCAAAGACAAACCGGCTGCCATCGGCGTGGACCAGGATGACCTGTTCGCCGCTGGTGGAGATCTGTCCCTGCGATTTTGCGGTCAAGAATTCGGTTGCCCCTTCGGCACGACGGAGCTGGTCCTGTCGGCTGAAGGTGTTTTCGCTCAGTTCATAGAGGCTTTCATGGATCTGGATGTTATTTTTTACATTTGCGTAGGACAAGGAAACATGGGCCCGGGTCTCTGAGACGGGAAACCATTCCAGAAGTCCGCTCACTTCGGGGGCTGCCAGGATTTTTCCATCCGATAGCTTTCGGTTGACCAGGGACCATGCCCCGCGAAATTCTATTTGGTATTCTGTGGCATCCGTACAGCTTATTAGCAAAAACAACATGCAAAAAATCGCCAAACGGTAACATTGAGAAAACATCATTCCTCCAGGCACGTAGGTGGCACCGAACAGATTTCAAGAAAACAAATAAGGGATAGATGCAGGCAAAGTCAAGCACAATCCAGATCCGTTTCCATTCAGGATCCAAATTATGGTGCCAGGGCCTGGCGAATGGCGGCCCTCAAATCGGACATGGGAAAGGGTTTCTCGAAGACCCCGGCAGGTTGTATTTTCTCCAGGGCTTGTTGGAAGACGGGTTTTTTTACAACACGTTCGACAGGTGTGTCAAGGTTTTTTGGCATATTTTATCGTCTTGCAGCAGGTGATAAACCGTCCTATATTGGAGCGTTAGGGTTCTTTATCAATCATTAGCATGGGAGGGAGCGTACACCCGGATGGCATCTACCGAACAGACGGAACGCGGTTTGAAAGAGTATGTCCTGCTTGGTTTGAAAGGATTCTGCATGGGAGCTGCCGATGTGGTTCCCGGGGTTTCTGGTGGGACCATTGCATTTATTACGGGGATTTATCAAGAATTAAACGAATCGATTAAATCGATTGAAGTTCAACTGGTCAGACAGGTCTTGCGTTTTCAATGGAAGGCGGCCCTATCGCAGGTTGGCTGGTCTTTTTTGGCCACGGTTTTGGGCGGCATTCTGGTGGCGATTTTTTCATTGGCCAAAGGGATCACCTGGATGCTGGACAACCATCCTATTTTGACCTGGGCATTTTTTTTCGGCCTGGTTCTGGCTTCGGTTCTTACGGTTAGCAAGCGGGTGAATGCCGGGTGGGGAGGTCTCACATATGTGGCGTCAGGGGGAGGGGCTGTTGCTGCTTATCTTCTGGTAGGACTTGTGCCTGTGGAAACCCCCAATGCGCTGTGGTTTGTGTTTCTGAGTGGTCTTATTGCGATTTGTGCGATGATCTTGCCGGGAATATCCGGGTCTTTTCTCCTGGTTTTGATGGGCAAATACCAGTTTCTTCTGGCAGCCGTGAACAACCGGGAGGGGCTTGTTCTGGGCACTTTTTCTCTGGGTGCTGCGATCGGAATTATGTCATTTGCCCGGGTTTTGAGCTGGGTGTTCAGGCGCTACCACGACCTGGCTATCGCGCTGTTGACGGGCCTGATGGTGGGGTCTTTGCGAAAAGTGTGGCCCTGGAAAGAAACGCTGACGACCATGTTGAATCGGCATGGCAAGGAAATTCCGGTCTTACAGGTCAACATCTTTCCCAAAAGTATGACGGGTGAAGTTGCACTGGCCGTTGCTTTGGGGGGGCTCGGGTTTGTCCTGGTTCTGGCCCTGGACCGTCTGGCAGCTTCAAAACCAGAAGCTTGATGGAGATCGGCGTGTTCCGGCATAAATTAACCCTTGACAGTGCCGAAGGTCTTGCAATACATTGGGGCCGAACGAGCACATCCTTATTGTTATTGAACGTTTCTAAATGGTGAGGAGAGTATGGCAAATTCCGATTCCAAAATTGGTGTGGTCGGGGTCGGCCGGATGGGCAGCAATATTGCCCGACATCTGAAAGACGACGGCTTCTCGGTCACGGCAGTATACGATGCCCAGGCAGATTTGGCGTCTTCGTTGGCCGAAGAACTGGGTTGTGACGCACCTGGAACCCTGGCGGGAGTTAGTGCCGCAGCAGACACGATTATTACGGTTGTGACAGATGATGCGGCGATGCGGTCTATTTTTGAAGGAGACGGCGACAACCTGCTTCAGGGGGCTGAAGGGCGGGTCTTTATCAATTGCGCAACCATCACGCCCCAGGTACATGTGGATGTGGAGGCCCTGGCAGAAGCGGCTGGTGCAAACAGTTTGGAAGGCTGCATGGCCAGCAGTATCACCCAGGCACGTGAGGGCACACTTTATCTGATGTGTGGGGGAAAAAAGGACGTCTTTGATCGCGTACACCCCGTTCTGGATTCGATGAGCACCGATTTGCGATATGTTGGCGAGGCTGGAAAAGCCGCCCAGGTGAAGGCGCTGGTGAATATGGTGATGAATATCAACACCGCCGGTCTGGCGGAAGGGCTGGGATTGGGAGATGCGCTGGGATTGGACCTCGGGATGCTTCAGGAAGTATTCTCCCAGACGGGGGCCAATTCACGGGTGTTGGAGACCGACGGGGAGGACATGCAAAACCGCGATCACGAATGTTATTTCTCGTCTGCCCATGCCTCTAAAGACTCGGGCATTGCACTGGATCTGGCGGAGGCAGCGGGCCTAAATCTTCCGCTTGCAAAGGCAACCAAGGCACAGTTTGATCGAATGATCGAAGCCGGGAAAGGCGAATTGGACAAGTCCGGGGTTGCAGAATTGACCTTTAAAGGTCGAAATTAAAACCTGAAGTTCTCGTTTTACGCGCAACCCTGGGTGGGGTTCGGGCCCACTGAGGGGACCATCGGGCATTTGCATGAGCGTCCTAACCTTCTGCATCTTGTCGGGCAAAGATGTGTTCTCTGAACAGGGAGGCTGCTATGCTTGAGAAACTATGGAACAGGTTCAGAAATCGACGCAAGGACGGCGGCCGGGTCATGCTCCACCTTCAGGTCAAGACGGCCGACCCGGATGGGAATTTATGTCACATGGTTTCTGAAGATATAAGCGATCGGGGAATCCGGCTGCGGATTGAACAGCGCCGATGGGGCGAGGTGTTGGGACATCGGGAGGAGGTGGCTCTGGAAATTGGTTTGCCCGAAGAAAAAGCCCCCATCGTGGCCCAGGCCCAGCTGATGTGGGCGTTCAATTCGCAGGAAGGGGTGGGTGGAACCAGTGGGTGGAGATTTGTTCATTTTCGAGGCAATGCACGACGGAGGCTGCGGCATTTTTTGGAGCCTCATATTGCCGAAAAACAAGAAGCGTAGAGACATCAGGTGCAGATAAACGCTATGGCGGAGCAGGGGATGGTCCTTGATCCGCCATTTCTGTGCAGAGGATTTTCATGGCTGTAATTCGGCAGGCAGAACAGGCAGAACAGGCGTCGGCAAACCCTCGGCGGATCACCTCCCGGGCGGTGTTCTGGGGGATGGCGACCGGTGTGTTTCTGAATGTGTACAGCGATTATACCGGTATGATCCTGGGGTCTGCTTCTCTGGTGAAGTCCCAGTTGCCGATGGCGATGTTGTTGCCCTTTGTGGCGTGGCTGGCAATCAATCTGGTGCTGAAAATCTGTCTGCCCAGGCTTGCATTTTCAAGCGCCGAGTTGCTGATGATCTACAGCATGTCCTGGGTGGTCGGAACGGTGTCGGCCAGTGGGTGGACCACGTATTGGGGGGGCATTCTGAGCTCGCCTGTGTATTATGCTTCGCCCGAGAACCGGTGGGAAGAATTGCTTTTTGACGTGATGCCCTGGTGGTGTTTGCCACAGACTTCAACGGAGGTGATTCGCACCTTCTACGAAGGGCTGCCCGACGGGGCCTCTATTCCGTGGGGAGGGTGGGCAGCTTCCCTTTATTGGTGGTTTACCATTTCCATGGCACTTGTCGTTGCCGGACTGTGTATTTCGGTGTTGTTTCAGAAACAGTGGGAGGAAGCCGAGCGACTCACCTTTCCACTGGCCGTGTTTCCAGTGGCGCTGACAGAAGGGTTTGATGAAGCGCCCAGAATTCCGAGTATTTTTCGGGACAAGGTGTTCCTTGCCGGATTTGGGTTGGTATTCGGGGTGTTTGCCTGGAACATGGCAGGGTATTTTATGCGAGAACTGCCCCGGATTTCGATCTTTGACGGGTATTTGACCAAGGAAGTCACGATCGCTCGCATGTTTCCATCCATCTATTTGCGTGTCCTGCCGCCGGTGATTGGGCTGACCTACCTGTGCAATCTGGACGTGCTGCTCAGTTTCTGGGTTTTTCGGCTGATCGCCATTTTTAAAGAAGGGCTTATGGCGCGGGTGGGCTTTGCCGTGGGATACACCGGCCAGCAGGCAGAAGCGTCTGAAATCTTGAATTTAGAGTCCCACGGGGCACTGGTATTTCTGGCCCTCTGGTCGGTCTGGACGGCACGCTACCACCTCAAACGGGTCTGGGCAGTGGCGGTGGAGGGGGTGCGCAAAGAAGGGGACGATGGCGTGATTCCTTACCGATATGCCCTCGTTTGCCTGGCGGCTGCAACGCTGTATGTATTGGGGTGTCTGGTCGCTCTTGGACTGTCGTTTCACCTGGCCATTTTTCATGTGGTATTGATGTATGTGGCCTATTTCACGGTGACCAAATACACGGCGGCGAGTGGGTTTTCCTACCTGTTTCCGGTGGGCGGCAAGGGAGGATCGATTCTTCAGAGCCTGATGGGAACCGCCGAACTGACCCGGGCGAACTTTGTGGGACTGGGCTTGATCAACTCGAGTGTGTTTTTCGGGAACAGCCGGATTCCAGCCTGGCCATCGTTACCCCATCACCTGCGTTTATTCGGTGGTGTTGAACAAGGGCGCCGGTGGGTGCCCTGGGCCGTGATTTTGGCCTTTGCCACCGGGTTTTTGGGGTCGTGTCTGTTCATTATTTATCTGGGTTATGAACATGCGGGTCAGAATCTGGGATTGAGCGGGTTTAGTGTTACGAACCGGGCGACCTACGATCGGATGGTCGCAGCGATTGTGGGGTCAGACAAGACCATTTTCGATCCCGCCAAGTTGACTGTCTGGGTCCTGGGCGGTCTGATTGCCGCGTTGCTGATGCAGATGTGCAATCGGATTCCCTGGTGGCCCTTGCATCCTCTGGGACTGGCTTTTCAGACACAGTCGGGTTCCAGGGTTTACGCTTTTAGCATGTTTTTGACGTGGGCTGCCAAGCATATTATTCTCCGAATTGGAGGCATCGGACTTTACGAAAGGGCCCGGCCGTTCTTTTTTGGCCTGGTGATCGGCTATGTGGTGGGATTGGGGTGTTCGTCTATTTTAGATATGACCTGGTTTCCAGACGATGGACACTGGGTGCATGGGTGGTAAACTCATGAATGTCCGGTAAATACGATTGCAAAATGGTTTGACATGGGGCCCCCTGTAACGGAATGGGGGCGCGTGTTGTCAGCCCGGGTAGACCAGATTTACTCACTTATCAATGACGTCTCGTCTGTATCAATATCCTGTTAACCTGAGGCGGCACCCTGGAATTTTCCCTTCGAAGGGAAAATTGGTCTGGACGCCAAAGCGGCGACCGAAGACGTGGGCATGTGCGGTGATGTCGAGTACGGCAGGTGGTTTTCCGAATTCAGGTGGGCGCGCAGCCGGTCCATGAAGCGCAGCGCCCCCGAATGGCTGTTGACGGAACAAAACAGATCCGGATGCAAAAAGCCAAGCGTGAGCGCTCCGTAGCCCCCCATGGAAAAGCCGTCAATCGCACGCCCTTCCCCCGAAGCAACCGTCCGGTAGTGGCCGTCCACGAAGCCAATCAGGTCCTTCGTGATGTAGTCCTCCCAGTCGTTCTTTTCCTCTCCGCCACTCTGCACCCAGTTCACATGCCAGACGTGGGCGATTCCTGGTATGACGACGATGAGGTCGGAGCACGACCTCATCGGCGTCATACCAGGAATCGCCCA
>JAPUJS010000010.1 GCA_027296045.1 bacterium
TGATTTTATACCGGCCTGGAGCTGTCATTCGGGAAATCGGGCGTCGGCGGCGGTTGCGCGAAAGGTGGGATTTGAGGAGATTGGGGATATGCCGATATATGTGTGGCGGGCACCAAAATAGACGTTTGGTATGCAAAAAGCCCCAATGGTCATTGCCATTGGGGCTTTTTGGATTTGAACAGTGTGATTTCTTATTCCTGGAGCGAGATATCCACCGACGGCCTGAGTTCGGCGCAGGGTTTGAGGACGGGGTGAATGTTGTGTGTGAGGAGCTGATCGAAGACCTTTTCATCCAGGTCTTCGTTGTTGTCAATGGCGACAAAGGCCTGCTGGGTGAGTACGTAGTCGAAGCGGGGGGCCCATTTGCGGGCACCCAGGCGGGCGGTAGTGGAGCAGTTGTCGATCATGTGGGAGACGCCCCGGAAGTGCATGTAGGGGTTGAGGGAGTCCACGCATTCGATGACGGATTCGTTGGCGATTTCGGACCAGGAGTGGCCTTTTTCGGCCAGTACGTCGCACTGGGCGACCATGGTGGCGCAGTAGACGCCGGCGGTGAAGGGGTTGACGGGTATGTTTTCTTCCACGCGTTTGGCACGGACCGATTTGCCGATTTCCCACATGCGGGTGCCGTCAATTTTGCCGATGGGATAGCGCTCGAAGCGGCGGTTGTGGAAGACCACGCTGCGGATTTCGTTGCCGCTTTGTACTTCGTCGTAAATTTCGAGCAGGACTTCGACGGAGGGGTGATAGGCAGCACAATAGGCGGTTTTAAATTCGGCTTTGCCTGTATCATCCAGGCCTTCGTAGACGGCCAGGATGCCGTCTCTGGAGATGATTTTGGAAATGGGGCCGGTGATGGATTCACAGGAATGGAGGAAGGCGTCTTCTTCGGACATTCCCTGGAAGGAGAACCGGCGGTAGAGGCATTCCACAATGCCGTGGACAGCGCCCAAGAGGACGCCGCGTTCTCCGAAGATGTCAGAGAGGTATTCGTTTTCCACCGTGGTTTGGAAGGTGAAGGGGGCGCCTAAGGCGATGGACCATGCCAGGGCGATGTCCGTGGCTTTTCCGTCCACGTCCTGTTCGACAGCGAAGGAGGCGTTGATGCCGGCGCCGTTGACTTCTTTGCCCTGTTCATAGAGGCGGCGGACCGAGGGACCCATGCCTTTGGGGCAGACGGCGATGACGTTGACGTTGTCGGGAAATTGGGCGCCTTCGGCTTTTATATGGCCCAACAGGAAACCGTGGGAGAGGCCCAGTGTGGCACCGGGTTTCAGGCGTTCGAAGATGTTTTCGAAGTTGTCTGCCTGGGCGGCATCGGAGATGAGCAGAAGGACGAGGTCGGATTCGGCGATGACCTGGTACATTTCGCCGAGGGTGCCGTTGGCTTCGGTGACGCCGGCGGCTTCGGCGGCTTCGACGGAGCTGGAGCCGGGGCGAAGGCCAATTTTGACCTTCACACCTGTGTTTTCGAGGGAATCACGAAGGTTCTGAGCCTGGGCAGGACCCTGGGAGCCCCAGCCGATGACGCCGATTTGCTGGATGCTTTCGAGGGCTTTGGGAAGCAGGTCAAAGAGATTGCGCCCGCCCCGGACAATGCGTTCCTGGGTACCGGACAGGTTGATGGTTTCGGTTTCAAAGGTGTTGCTTTCAAAATCCAGACTCATAGGGGATCTCCTTACGGTTGGCTGATTTCACGAAACGGAGTATAATAAAGAAAAGTGTCCTTTAAAAAGCAATAGATATATCCTTTACGGAGGGCCTGGACTTCGATGTGCAGAAACTTCAAGCCCGGAATGAACCGGATCGATGACCTTATGAAACTCAGTCTGAGAACTTGGATTGTTTTCTGTCTGCTCAGTGTGGCCTTGCGTGCAGAACAGCCGCTTGTTTTGCCCGGAGGCGGTTATATTGTGGACCTGGAGGGGGCCACGCCGTCGGTCTCGGATTTTGAAGACTTTTTGGCCCTGGCGAAAGCGTTCAACACCCAGAAGGGGGATGCGCATTATACGCCCTATGCGGATCTCACCTGTGATGGGACGATTAATTTTTCGGATTTCTTGATTTTTGCGAGTGGATTCAGCACAGGGGGGTCGATTTCGGGCGGTCCGGAAGTGGTTTCGGTGTTTCCAATGGACGGCAGCTCTCGCGCAAATGTGCGGACGGATGTGCGGGTGACGTTCAGCACCGTTATGGATACGGCGGCTTTCGGTGGCTTCACGCTGAGACAGGCGGCGACCCACGAGATTGTGAAGACCACGGCCTCTCTTTTGTCCGATGACAAGACGGTGTCGCTGGTTGCACAGGGCGATCTGGATACGGCGACAGAATTTGTGGTTGTTGTGAGTCCCACCGTTGTGGATGCAGCAGGCAATGCACTGGGACGCGTTTATGCCTGGCGGTTTACGACACAGGGCACACCGCCGCCTGATCCAACCTTTGCGCTTCCGTTTGCGGTTGAGGACATCGACCTGGTTCAGAAGCTGATCAATCCGTTTGGGCCGATTCGACATTCTCGAGATTCGGGGATCGGACATCCGGGGATCGATATACCATTAAAGACGGGCGCTCCGTTTTTTGCTGTGGCAGATGGCATCCTCGTTGAGGTGTTACCCGGCTCGGGTGGTCGGCCCGGAAACGATGTGAAGTTGCTGATTGGGGCGGACGAACCGGCACAGGCCGGGTGGATTTTTGAGTATGAGCATATTGCTTTAGAGCCGGGTATTGGTGTGAACAGCCGGGTGACTCGGGGCCAGTTGTTTGCCAGGACGCCGGATCCTCCCATTGCCAATTATCACCTTCAGTTGAGTTATTGGGAAAATACGTTTACGTCCAATCACATGTGTTGGGTCGATTTTCTGGCCGATTTGGCTTTTGTGGCACATTTTAATGAGACGATTCGCACCAGCTCCGAATTCATTTCGGGATGGAAAGATGTGCAGGGGGAAGGACAGTTTCCGTTTCGAGGATTCCTGGATCTGGAACGATATCCAGAAGGGACGCGGCTTTGCTATCCGCTTGGGACGGATGTTCGGATACCTGTGGAGTGAATATGATCAAGGACATACCTGCAGATATTGACCGCTCGACTCATCCCACACAGAGGGCTGCAGAGCACCACTCATCCACACCAACAGAAAGGCGATTGGTATGGCGAATTCGAACGGAGTTGCGATTGAGGATCGATTTCATTTTGACCTGACTGGGTTTGTGATTTTGCGGGGCGTGTTGTCTCCATCGGAGTGTCAGGCGTATTTGGACGTGTTGGGAGAACTGGAGGCGCAAGAATATGAGGATGTCTGGCTAGAGGCGAAGGGGCCGGGGAAACCGACGAAGGAGACCCATCGGGAGCATCAGGTACGGTTGAACGGGTTGCCCCGGTTGGATCCGATTTTTGACCGTCTGATTGATCATCCGAGGGTGTTGCCTTATTTGAAAGAATTTGTAGGGCAACCGCAATTGATTAATACGTGGTCGATTTCTAAATTTGAAGGGGCAAAGCAGGGTGGGCGGCATCGGGGCGTGCCCACGACGGATTATGCGTATCGGAACGGGGAGATTCGATCTCGGATGTTTAATGTGGTTTATTTTTTGACGGACAATGGGCCGGAAGATGGGTCTATTCTGGCACTTCCTGGATCGCACAAAAGTAACTTTGACCTGGATTGGAAGCAGTATGAGGGGCTGGCTCTTCCGGGGTCTGTGACGGTGACGGGAAAGGCGGGGGATGTGTTTCTGTTTTCAGAGGCGGTGATTCACGATGGATTGCCAAAGACGACGGATGGGGTGCGGTCCAATTTGTATTACAATTATGTGCATGCGCATTATAATGTGATGTTTCGAGAACCGAAGAATTGCCATCACTTTTATTTTCCGCCAGAGATTCGGCAGCGGTTGACACCCGGACAGAAGGAACTGACGGAATGGATGGAATTGGCGCGGTGGGAGTATTGACGATGGAGATGGAATTCATTTGGTGACTTGTGTGCAGGGTACGTATGTGACTTTGGGATAAATTGACCATCAAATCGGCAACCGCAAATCCGGTGGATGCGCTTCGGTATGAATGAATGTGATCCTGGCGTTTGTGTTATACCCACTTCAGATTAAAGTGTCGTGATAGATCGAGTTTCCCCGCGCAGGGAAAATCGATCTATTTTAACAAATATTTAATAAATATAAATTTATATAAAAATTAATGCGAATATTTTGCATTACTCTGTGTGCGTATGACGCCATTTTGTGTTTTAATCGGTATTATTATGGTAATGACCCTGTAGACTATGTGGTAATCATCTAACTTATTGGGCGAGAACAGATTATATAAAATTCAAGTCGCACTCTTAAGCGCTTGTCCCCAAAGGGGTTAGTAAGCA
>JAPUJS010000100.1 GCA_027296045.1 bacterium
TTTCCCCTCTTTTGGGTCGTTCCAAAAGGGGGCCGCCGAAGGCGCTACAAGTAAAAACCCAGAAACAACCACCAAACCTTTATTCGGTACTCCCCATGAACTGGAACCCATTCAAAAAAAAAGAAGAACCCGAACTCGACCCCCTGGCCGATCTGATATTGGCCAATCTCAAACCCGGCTACATCCTGGATTACGACCTTAAAACCTGGAAAGTCGATGCCCACCACACCATCGACTACGAGGGCGACAAAGCCGACGAGTGGGTCATCACATGCGCCGACGAAACCATCTATCTGGAACGTGAGGACGACGACGAGCCCACCCTGGGCATCAGCAGAAAGATCCGTCTTTCGGATCTCGACGGCGACATCCGCATCCACATGAAAAACAACGACGACCCCCCGGAAGAAATCACCCACAACGGCATCACCTACTATGCCGACAGCTCCTCGGTCGGCCAGTTTTATGAAAACGGCGAAGGAGCAGGCCAGGAGTTTATTGTCTGGGACTATGAGGACGATTCTGAAAAACGAACCCTCTCCATCGAACAATGGGGCGAAGATGAATTCGAAGCCTCTGTCGGAGAAGTCGTCGAAGAATATGAGTTCAGCAACATCTTACCCGCCCACTAAAACGATCCCAATCTGATAGGTATCGAACGCATCCTTCAGGCGCTGTGCCCCGTTCAGACCGAACAGCTCCCAGACGAAAGAAACGCGTGTCCTGGTGTGACCACACCAGGACACGTTTCTTGAATCGGAACAGCAAAATAGCCGTCGCCGAACAGCAACAGGATCATTCCATCTAGGACCTATTCAATCCCCCACTCCGCATTTCGATAATATTCATCTACCGTGGGTTCCATCTTGGTGCTCACCAGAATCACTTCCGCCTCTTCGAACAACCCCTTCCAGAAATGCACCATCCCCACCATTGCTTCCCGATTTAAAAACTTCGTTTCCACCCCCGAAAAGTCCAGCCCCATCGCCCGCTGCCTCAACGTTTCCTGCGACACCCGCCCGGCCTTCATGCCCAATTGCCAACCCCAATCGCCCATGGTCGGAATCCCGATATGAAAGGGCAACACCGAAAACCCGGCCGCCTCCATCGTCCGATGAATACACAAAAATGCCCTGCGGGCGTGCAAAGGACTCGTGCTCTGGGTCACCACCACCCCATCTTCCGACAGATGCTTCAGACACAATCGGTAAAACTCCCGGGAATAGAGCCGCGCCAGATTCGGCCCTTTCGGATCGGGTAAATCCACAATGATCACATCGTAAAGCGCCTTGCTCTTCTCCAGAAATCGACCCGCGTCCTGATAGACCACCTTCACTCTTGCATCATGCAACGATCCCTGATTTGCTCCCAAAAGCGCCGGATGGGTACGGGACAGTTCGACCATTGTCGGATCCAGATCCACCAGCACCGCCGATTTTACGTCTTCATATTTCAACACTTCCCGGGCCGCCAGCCCATCGCCACCCCCTAAGATCAACACCCGCTCTCGCGAACCCGAAAGCTGCATGGCCGGATGTACCAGCGATTCGTGATAGCGTTCTTCATCGTAGGTACTGAACTGCACGTTTCCGTTAAGATATAGCCAGTGATACCCCTTCCATTCCGTCATCACGATCCGCTGGTAGGGCGTCTGCTGCGCATAGATCACCCGATCCCGATACCGGCTCTGCTCCCCAAACTGAATAATCGGACGAATAAAAACTCCCAGTGCCACCAGACCGATGGCCATCCCCCAGAAAGCACCCATCAGCTTCCTCTTCCGCTCCAACAACGCCCGATAGCGCCACAACAAAACCGAGGCCACCACAAAATTCACCGTCCCAAGTGCAATCGGCGTATAGGTCAATCCCAGCTTTGGCAACAAAAAGAAAGCGAACAACAACCCGCCCACCAGCGCGCCGTAATAATCTTTCTCCATCACCGAAGCAATATTTATCTTCAACACCTCATACGTCTCGTTCATCCGCGCCACCAGCGGGATCTCCATCCCGATCAACAACCCGATCAGCATCGCATATCCATACAAAACGGCGCCCGCCCCTTCGACGAACGCCGTTCCAAAATAGGCGGCTGCCGCACACGTCGCACACAGCCCCGAAAGCAAAAATTCAATGCCGATAAACCGGTCCAGCAACCGGTCTTCCAAATGCCGGCTCAACCGGCTCCCCAGCCCCATTGCAAACAACATCAGCGACATCACCAGTGTCCACTGCAAGGTCACATTGCCCCGCAGATAACTCGCCAGCGTCGAGAGCGTAAATTCCGCCACAATCCCCGCACACCCGGTCGCGAAGAGACATGCTTTTAACAGGTAGCTTCTGCCTTCACCTGCCGCCATAGTTCACATCGTCCACACAATCAAGAACGACGCCCCAATATACGAAAATGCCTCAATAAATCCGGCCCCTAAATTCGGATGTTCCTGATTGGCAATTTCGTCTGACAGCTTTCTGCCCGGCAACAATACCACATCGGTTGCCACCCGGACAATCGGCAGCAGGACCAATCCCAAAACGGCAAAAATCGCAAAAGTCTGCAAATCCATTGCCCAGGAAATAAAATCACCGGACACGGCATGTCGCACAATATTGCCCAGCCCCACAAGCGCTCCGGCAAAACCCACGCCTGCCGCCACATTGTCGCGCTCGATCTCGCTGTGAACATCATACGACGTGATGCCGTTGTAAACCAACCCGCCAATCACCAGAACAATTTGCCCCAACAACCAGAAAGCCACCGTCGTCCAGACATTCCCCAACTCGCCCTGAGACGCGCCGTAAATCACCAACCCCGTTGCAATATACGAAGCGCACACCACCACCCCCGTGCCCACATTCTGATCCTCCACCATCTCTTTCCGGATCGAGAATCCCCTCAAAATAAGCTTGTCGTTGACCTTCCGGGACAGGTTCATCAACAAAATCGACAGCGGGCCAAAGATCATCACATCAATCAGATCTTCCATCAACCCGTGCGAATCGCCCACCATGGTCCCACCAATGGACAGTACCAGCCCGAAATAATAGCCCACCATGGCCACGGCCACCGCCGTATTGTCCTTTTCCACCAGCTCTTCACGGATGTTATAACTCGGTGTGGTCCAGTCGTAGACCAGTTTGCCAATAAAGAACAGCACGTAAAAACACACCAAAAAAATGCCCGAAACCATCAAATCTTGCCAGATCATTTGCCAAACCCTCCCCTGCTGCGACTGCCGAATCCCGACCGACTTCGACCCGTCCGGCTCTGAACTTTCTGCGCAAACGAACGATTCTTGTTCGCAATCGCAGCCTTGCGCCGTGCAAACGCCGACGGCTTTTGCTTTTGTGTGACCGACCCCTGCGTACCCCACTCCCGGTTTCTGCCAAAATACGGCTGCCGCCGCTCCCGATAGGTCCGGTAGCCGTTCCAATCGTTCCGATAAACAACCATATGCCCTCCACCACCCATGCTAAACAGACTCCGCATCATCGCATACTGGCCGTAAAACTCCCAGAACGAACGACCGCCTCGTTCTCCCCAGCGTCCGTATTGCGGATTGCCCACATAGTGATATCCGGCCGGATGGGGCGTGTTGTTCACGCCCTGATCCGACTTGGCCACCAGCGCCATACCCAGAAAGGGTTCATACTGTCGAAACACCTTTTCGGTCACCCCAATCCAGTCTGTGGTCCGCGACCGAGTCCCCTGGGTTACGGTGTACTTATGGTAAAATTCCTCAAAAATCGTGCCTTCTTCCCGCATATCCTCTAAAACAATCATGTATTCCGGGGCAGCCGTCAGGCTCCGCTGCATCTCCACCACCGGATCCCGCGATCCACCACACCCCCACATCCACAGCAGGAGCAACACAATCGGCGACCTGATCCTGCCAATTTTCGCCATAAACACCTCCACGGTCTCAAAAATAAAGAATCGGTACGCAAAGTTAAGACTCCAAGATACACCACCGGGATTCAAATTTCTGGCCGTTCCTTCGAAATGACGACCACCGTATCGTCTGCTTGCATCTGATAGGTCGCCGGCGGATTGATCATCAGTTCTCCACTTCTTGTTTCCACGGCCGTAATCAACATGTCGTGCGCTTCCTTGGCCTGCTTCAAACAATCTATAAACACCAGGCCCACCCAACGTTCCGGCACCGTCAACCGATAAAATTCCCCCATCACATCCGTACGTACCAAATGGCACACCACGCGCGAAATCCCGTGATCCAGTGCCGCCCGGCTCAGCAGCCCGCCCGTCAGATCGCCCGACACCACCACTTCATCTGCCCGAGAAACGGCCGCGTGCTCCAGGCTTGTCCGTTCCACCAGCTCAATACACACATAAATATCCGGATTGTATTCTTTGACCGTGAGCGAAGCAATCACCGTCTTCGCGTCCCGACTGTGCGTGTCCTCAATGGTTTCATCGCCCAGAATCACAGCACACTCTGCCTTTTTGGCATGGGCCATCTCCAGCGTCTCTCTGGTCACCCCACCCTGCACAAATCCGATATCCGCGTCTTCTATGGGTCGACGTTCCAGATCGGCCAGAATCACCACCGGCACGTGCCGCCGATCTGCCTGCAAATTCTCCAGAATATCATTCGCCGTGTGGTTCCAGCCGCAAATCAGCACATGGCCCTCTTCTTTCACCGGTCTCAGCCCCCTCTCTAACTTGGATTGGTGATCGATCAAGTGGGTCGCCAGTGTGGCTGTGAGCACGCTCAAAAGCCCGATCCCCGAAATCATTAACCCCACCGCCACAATCCGCCCACCCAGCGTGGCCGGACTGATGTCACCATAGCCCACCGTGGTCATCGTCACCACCGCCCACCAGAAGCTGTCTCGAAACGACAGACCCTCGGCATAACCAATCAAGGACACCGCAACCATCAGCACCAGAACCGACCAGAGCGTGATCCACACAAACGATTTTGCCCGCAGCCGCCGCCAGGATTTTCGCACGGTCGCAGAAAAGCGCATAACACCTCCTTCCCGATAAGATAGGGCCAGCCGTCCGACAGGTCAAGGCGCTTGCTCACCGCCTCCAAGCCGACTATATTACAAGCGCAGCGAGTAATCTGCAATCCATCTCAAAGAAAACATCCATGTCCGTCTCCGAAGAAACCATTCACCTGTCTCTGCTCGTCATCGACGACGACGCCAAAATCCGTTCCACCATCGAAACCTATCTTGTGGATCGCGGGCATCGGGTCTTTCTGGCCGAAAACGGCCCGAACGGCCTGAAGGTTCTCCAGCGCGAATCCATCGACATCGTCATCACCGATGTCAAAATGCCCGGCATGGATGGCTTTGAAGTCCTCCAGGAAGTAAAGCGCCTGTCTCCCGGCACAGAAGTCATCATCATCACCGGCTTCAAGGAAATCGAAAACGCCTTCCGGGCAATACGTGAAGGCGCCTTCGACTTCTTCACCAAGCCCCTCAAGATCCAGGATCTCAGCGCCTCTCTCCAGCGCAGCCTCCGATTTCAGGCCCTGCGCCGGGAAAAAGATCGCGTTCAGGCACAGCTGGATCGCTTAGCCGGCCCGTCCGACGGCCTGTCCGCGATCCTTGGGGCGAGTTCTGCCGTCCAGGCCGTCAAAGATCAGATCCGCC
>JAPUJS010000101.1 GCA_027296045.1 bacterium
AAAGGTAATGCGCTCAGGAGGGAAATACAAGGTGGAATGCCACAGATAGGTCAGCGAATGATTCAGTTGGGGCGAATGAATGGTCTTAAAAGGCCCCAAAATGCACACAGGTGGGCAAGATTTGGTCACCGGGACAAATGCATGACCAGTAGATATCGGATTTACAAGTAGTTACTACGATACTGGT
Source organism: bacterium (assembly GCA_027296045.1). Taxonomy (GTDB): domain Bacteria; phylum Latescibacterota; class UBA2968; order UBA2968; family UBA2968; genus JAPUJS01. The sequence continues at coordinate 188 of JAPUJS010000101.1, forward strand.
TATTTCTACCAGGAATGCACCCCGTGCCCTTGTCCATAAAACCAGATCCAATCCGTTGTAAACGACAGCGCAACCCCAAGCGCATAGCCCACCACCATACCTAAGAAAAAAGACCGGGTCTTTTGATAGAGTGTCACCCCGCCCACACGCATCACAACAGACTTGATTCCCCAGGCAATAAAAACTGCAAACACCGAATTGATGGTCGCATACGTCAGCGGCACGGTAAATCCAATCGGGTGCAGGGGCCAGCCCGGAAACCGATAGCGCAAAAAGATCATGGCCGCCATCACCCCGGCACCAAGGGCCAAAAATCCGATTCGCGTCCAGTCTGTAGCCACGGGATTCTGAATTTTGTTCAACGTCGTCCGAAACGCCCCCTTACTCCCCCCGGAAAACGGGTAATCGTTAAAATTATACGCCCCATTTTCATATCCCCAGTAAAACGTCAACACCGTACACACCACAATCCCCACCAGCACCGAGCCCATCAGCGTGATCCCCATCTTCCGTCGGTCGCCAGATACGGACTCTGCCAGCTTGGCCGCGTGTACAAGGGGCGTCATAAAAAGCCCCTTCCCCTGCGACAGAAAAGCATAGGTAAACCCGCTTACCGTCATCGACGCATCGGACAGTGCCTGGGAACCGACAACATACACCGAAAACACCTGCGGCGTCATTGGTGCCCGCACATAAATCAAACCAGACTCTGCTACAATTCGAGCCACACCCATATAGACGATAAACGAACCCAACACCCACATTGCAGACATCCGAAATTCCATTCCTGCAGCGTGCAACCAGAGAAAAATCAGTGCCGTCCCCCCGATCAGTCCAGACACAGCCGCCCGATAGGACATCATTTCCTGACGGTCCCGTTCCCCGCTTCCTCGAAAGGCCTGCACAAACACATCCCGGATATGGTGCCGGGCCACATACAATCCCCAGAACACCATCACGGCCATTGCGCCGAAACTCTGCCAACCGGAAGCCGGGTCCGCCGAACTCCAGGAATCCTCTGCCCCCTTGATTTTAAACCCAAACCGGTTGAAAAAAAATACCTCCAGCCCCACAAATAGATAAAAGAACCAGAGGCTGAACAGCACCTCCAGATTGGCCAGATAGGCAAATCCCAGCGTAAAAAAATTGATCCGCGTTCGAAACCGGGGGAAATCTCGGGCTAAATAAAACCACTCCCCTGCAATATTGACCGGCGGAACCAGCGTCCAGAAAAAACTCAAAATATTCCAGCCCAAAATCACCAGTGGAATCACCAACCCCGCCCAGAACAAACGATGCCTCAAAAATTCGGGCAACCGCCCCTGCTCTGGCTCTTCCATCAACTCGTCCGCCACTCTCACCAGCGGGTATACCAGACGTTCGTGTTCGCTCCACGGCCGCCTCAAGATCACCGCAACGGCCAACGACACATACACAATGGCCGCAATCAGCACCAGCCACCAGGCAATGGGGGTTAACCACACACGCCACGGAATCTCAGCCTTTTCGGGCGGGCCGTCAAAAAACCAGGTCAGCGCCTGCCCTTCATCCCGAGGGGCCAGCCAATCCACAATATGCGGGTGAAAATACTCCGCCCAACCGTTTTCGGGGGTGGCAAAATAAAAGGGGGTGGCAATGACCCCCAGGAAAAAGCCCATCAACCCCGAAGTGGGCACCATCGCCCCCACCATCCCCATTGCCAGCACCACAGCCAGGTCGGATGCTGTCAGTTGAAAATGTGCACCGTATCGCCTCAACAGGGCCACCGACACAGTCAGCACAAAAAAACTCGCAAACAAAGCCACCGGAAAATGACTGATATTCATCCGGGAAGCGTGCACCACATACTCTGCATAGGTCACCCAAAAATTCACCCACACCACCAGCAAAGTGCCCACTCCCACCGCTCGCAAACTCACCCCCCCGGGTTCTCGAGCGGGGCTTTTATCGGGTCTTTCTTCAATAACCTGTGCCATTACTCAACCATTCCGATAAACCCATAGGACTCAAATACCTTCTGTGCCTGCGTTGAAAAAAGAAAAGACACAAATTCCAAAACCGGCTTTTTTGCCCGTCCCTTGACAATCGCAATCGGATACACAATTGGATCGCAGGCTTCCTCGGGCAACCGGGCAATCACCTCCACCTGTTGACTCACCATAGCATCCGAAGCGTACACAATACCGACCGCACAAGCACCCCGTGCCACATATCCCAACGCCACCCGCACATCCTGCCCCGGTGCCAACCGTTTTTGCACGCCTTCCCACCATCCCAACCAGAGCAATGCCTGGTGTGTATACATTCCTGCAGGCACATGCTCCGGATCCGCCAGGGCCAACCGTCCCGAAAACCGGGTCCCAAATGCGCTTCCCCGAACCGGATGGAGATGAAATCCTTCTCCTTTGGGCGCAATCAAGACCAGCGTATTTCTCAACAAATCGCGTCTGCTTGCCTGCTCAATCAGACCCTTTTGGGCAACATAGTCCATCCATTTCGGATTTGCCGACACATAAACATCTGCGGGAGCCCCTTGCTCAATCTGTCGGGCAAGCGTGGAGGATCCCGCAAAAGAAATCTGCACCTGAATATCCGTGCCCTTCTCCCAAACCCCCACCAAATCTTCCAGCGCGTTGGTCAAACTCACAGCCGCATAAACCCGAATCGTGTTTCCCTGCACGTTCCCGGTGAGGCAAGCAATTCCCCCTAAAACAACACAACAACAAACAAACAGCCGATACGTAATCCAGGAGAAAACTCTCTCAAAACAGATCAATGGGAAGGAGTATCGATACACCTTTTTTCTCAATTGGACTTCACCTCTTTTAAATGAACTCCTATTCAAACCAAACACGTGCGGGTGTTTCTTCCAGAATGGCCCCTTTTTCTCCGTCCGACAGCTCCAGGGCGTCGCTAAACAGGGCCAGGTGTTCTGCATAGCTCGCCTTTTTCAACCACAGTTCACACGGAAAATCAGACCCCCACATACATCGGTCCGGTCCAAACGCCTCGATCATACGATGTACAATCGGATGCATGTCTTCAAAAGGATAGGCCACATCCGACCCGGTCACTGCAAACGTCAGCTTGACGTGCAAGTTCCGAAACCTTGCCAGACCCGCCACCCCCTGAACGGTTTCCGAATCTACCCCGTCCGCCGCTTTTGGATAGGCCGCGTGATCCAGCACCACGGGCACGTCTGGATAACGCGACAGCAGCTTTGCCAATGGATCCAGAAATCGCGCCTGGATGTGGGCACAAATCACAACGTTCAACCGCCTGGCAACTTCCCACATTCGGCTGGCACCCGGGTGATAAAACATCGGATATCTTGACTTCGTCGGCTCCATCCGAAGCCCTTTGACATTGCAGTCTCCCACCAGCCGCTCTAACTCCGTCACGCTCTCCTGTGCCTCCGGATCCAGCGTACACACCCCCACGGTCCAATCCCTTTGTTCGGCCGCCGTATCTCCTAACAATCGGTTGTCCCACTGATAGGCCGACCCCGTCTGCACCAGCACCACACGCCCCACATCGGAAGCCTGTATTTCCTCTTTCAAATGTCCAATATCACCCGTCCCCTCAGGGGGTCGCAGCGGATCCTCCTTTTTGGGATAGGCCGTTTCATCCGGATGATAGATATGCGCATGGGTATCCACAATTTGCATAAGCCATCCACTCCCTTCCTCAATCGGTAAGCCCGGCCAGCCAGTCACGCGTCTGACCGGGTGAGCGCAATTCAATCATCTGGAGATGCTGATATTGGGGATCTTGAAAAAGCGATCGGTATCTGCGACCATACTTAAATTTACCTCGCACTGCCCAGACAAACAGCGAATCCGTGCTCAGAAACTGCTCCCGCAAGGACTCCACATTGCCATTCCAGAGCACTTCCCGATGCACGGTCCTTTGAATCGTGCGCCGCAACAGCCGTCCCATCACCACCGGAAAGGAATAATTCAGCCACACCACCGTGTCTGCCTGTCCCCACACCAATTCCCGGACCGCGCTGTAGTTGCCATCCACCACCCAACCATCGGCCTGCAATACCGCACTCGTTCGTGCCAAAAAATCCTCCGGCTTGGCAGGCGTCCAGCTTGGTCCCCAGTGAATTGCATCCAGCTCTATATGCACAAGCCCCAGCAACTCGGCCAGATTCTGTGCGAGGGTGGTCTTACCCGACCCGGTCAATCCGACTACAGCAATACGGCGAGGCATATTGCGTCCTCCGGTCAAGTCCGAACATGAAATGTACGACAATTTACGCCCCGATCAAAGAATTTCCAAGATTCAGGAAGGCCCCCTTTGCCCGCCCGTTCGAGTCTTTTCTGTTTTGTATGTCACCTTTTTCCAAAACCCCGGTCTAAACCATAGGAATACCCGAGTCCTGTAACCCTTTGATCGGTTCATACGTCTTACGAAATAACCCCCCAACAGGAGCCGTCCAATGAAAAGCCGCCTCTTTTTTGTGATATTGCTCAGTCTGTACCTCATCCTAACCTTCACATCTACCCATGCGGATGACTATATTGAAGAGGAAATCATTGAGCAAACCCTTGCCTTTTCCCCGGGAGACGAGCTTCTCCTAAAAGCAGTCAACGGCGACATACAAATCAAAACCTGGAACAAGGAAAAGGTTCACATCTATGCGCATAAAAAAGCCAAAGCCCACTCCGAAGAAGAGGCCCTGGAACTCCTGGAAATCGTCACCGTCGAAATCGACTCCAAACCGGGTCACCTGAAAATCTGGACCCACCATCCCAAGAATTTCAAAATGCGAAAAAAAAGTATCAACATATCTTACACGCTCACCGTGCCCCAAAAAATCCACCTGGACCTCCAATCGGTCAACGGGAATATTGACGTGCCCGCCACCTCCGGCAGTGTAGAGACCGGCACCGTCAACGGTAATATCGACGTCTCGGAAACCCATGGCGCAGTAAAGTCGGAGACCGTGAACGGAAAAATTCACCTGATTGCGATTGTTGGATCTGTCCAGGCGCAAACCGTCAACGGAACCATTGATATCGATATCCAATCGGTCGATGAAGACGGCATCCAGGCCCAGACGGTCAACGGTAAAATCAACCTATCGCTTCCCTCCGACATCCGGGCAAAACTTCGGGCAAGTACCCAGAACGGCAACATCCAAACCGATTTCCCCCTGACGGTCCGGGGCTGGATTGGCAAAACGGCGAAAGGCCAAATCAACGGCGGCGGACCGTCCATTTCCCTGCAAACACTGAATGGCGGCATCCGATTGAAACAACGATAAAAAACGGGTGACCTTACAAATCGCCCCCAAGTACGAAAAAAGCAAATCCACACCCCCTTCCAAGGCCGGCCCATTAACCGGCCTTTTTAAATGCGCTCCCATGTACCAAGCCACTTGACAGAATAGGAAAGAGGGTTATCATGAGCAGGATCACAGAGGGCCACGAAGAAGCACAGAGGGCCACGAAAACCACTCCACCCGGCCTCCGAAATCCCCACTGTCCCCTTTTCCAAAAGGGGAGGAACGCGCCTTATAGCATTTTCCATTTTGTTTTACGATATAAATGAGTTAATTTTTCAGGTATGAGACC
>JAPUJS010000102.1 GCA_027296045.1 bacterium
TCCAAAAAGATGCCCAAAGGTCACCCCAACCTGCTGCTCCAAATAAAGCGCAAACCCAAATTTCTGATAGCTCACGCCCAACCCATTTTGCCCCTTTTGCAACACAAAACCAAAAACCTGCGTTTCCAATTCCTGCATGCCAAACGGCCTTTCAAAGCCTGCAAACAAATCTCGGGGTTGGCCCCAAACCACAGCAGCCGGATTCCAGAACACACCTTCCGCTCCAGAGGCGATCCCGGCAAACACATTGCCCATCCCCCCTGCCCGTGCGCCGATGGGCTGGAATTCGAAGGCGGCATTGGTTTGAAAGGGTAGAAAAACAATCAGGAGATAGATGAGGAAAGGAGATAAATAGTGCATGGTGCTCCGATGCTGGATCACGAAGGGCCTTGGATGCCGAGCGGTTTCGTGGCCCTCTGTGCTACTTCGTGGCCGTTACTGGCGTGAACCTTTTCCCAACCCGCCACACACCACCAGGTTTCGTGATCCTGCCCCCGCAATCCCCGTACCAATCCCCATCCCCCTGATAAACGCTCCCTTTTTCCTTCTCTCATCCCAACCTGCCCTCCCTCCCATGCCACCTCTGCCCTCTCCCACATGGCAGAAAAAAACCCGCGGAAACCCGCAGGTCATCAAACCAAACCCTCATAAACCCGTTATATTAACCAAACGCCTTTTTTTAGGATCCTTCCTTTATGCCTAACGATCGGAACAGCGGCTTCACCTACACCGACAAAATCGGACCAGACGCCAGCGGCCAAACCGTCCTGGACTTCTACACCCAACGCTACCTGCATTCCACCAGAGCAGAATGGCAAGCCCGCATTGAAAACGGCACCGTTCAACTGGAAGGTGCTCGAACGACCTCCAATACCCAGCTCCACTCCGGCCAACGCCTGACCTATCACCGCCAGCCCTGGAAAGAACCCGACGTCCCGCTCACCTTCTCTCTCCTGCACGAAGACGCGCACGTCCTGGTGGTTGCCAAACCCTCTGGCCTACCCGTTCTCCCCGGCGGCCACCACTTAAAACACACCCTGCTTGCTCTGATCCGCGACCGCTTCGGCGACCATCCATCTCCCATGCACCGCCTGGGGCGAGGCACTTCTGGAATGGTCCTCTTTGCCCGCACCCATGCCGCCAAACAAACCCTCTCCCGCGATTTCCACGACGGCCGCATTGTCAAACACTATCGGGCACTGAGCGTTGGAACCGAAATGTCCGACACCTTTGTCATCGACACACCCATCGGACGGATTCCCTATCCTAAAATCGGATTCCTCTACGCTGCAACACCCGGCGGCAAACCCTCCCGATCGGAGTGCCATGTATTGCATCGCGATTCTTCAAACAATCGGTCTTTAATTCACGTCAACCTCATCACCGGTCGACCGCACCAGATCCGTATCCACCTGGCAGCAGCCGGCCATCCCCTGTGGGGAGATCCACTCTACGCTCCTGGCGGCGGTCCCATTTCTACGCCCGAACCGGACCCCATCCCTCTGCCCGGAGATTGCGGCTATCACCTCCATGCCCACCACCTGAAATTTACGCATCCCATCACCCAAAACCCCTGTGTATTCACCTGTGCCCCACCGCCTCTCTTGCGCACCCCGGAAGAACAACCCTAAAACCGAAGACGAACCACCACACGAACCATCCGATCCTGTTTTCCCAAATCCGCCTCAATTGCACCCCAATCCACCCCATCCAGATGCGCATCCACATACGCATCGGCCATACTATAAAAAATCACACCCAGCGTACTAAACAAAAATATATTCCGCTCGAAAGTCTGCCCCGGTATCTGATTTCTTCGGATCTCATTTCGCCGCACAAAAAAAGCCACCACAGAGCCCACTTCTGCAGCGACAATCACGCCGGCCTTGATCGTCTTCTGATTATAAAACTGTCCCCAGCCCGGCACCGCCAAAGACCGCAACATCGCCCCTCGTGGAGACCGTACCACCGTCGTATCCAAACCCGCTTCTGATGCCGAAGCAGATCGAATATTCCCGATCAGCACAATACACGCAAGCACCAGAACTCGAACCACAACACCTCCTGTAACCAGAATCGGACACCGACCGGGGGTCTTCCTCACATGTCATCTCCATGGCAACATGCGTAAAGGTCCTGCACCATTCGTACCCGGAGCAGAGCGTTCAGAACCATATCGGGACCAAGTCGAAATTTTTTTCAAGCACAGGGCGGGCGTCTTTCCAAAGCGAAATGCACCGCAGGTGCCCAACCCATCACGCCATCCATCTCAAACAACGGACCTGGCATGCCTGGCCGCCCCCAGAATCCCTGCGTCATCTCCCAGCCCCGCCGACACAATCTGCACATGCTCTTTCACCCCCACCGTGCCACGCTCCATAAACACCCGTCGCGTCGGCTCAAAAATCCGTTCCCCTGCCTGCGCAAGCCCCCCGGCCAGCGCGATCCTCTCCACATTCAGCACATTCACCAGACTCACCAACCCCACCCCCAACAAAAACCCGGTCTCCTCGAACATGTGGGCTGCAAACCCATCGCCTGCCTCGGCTGCTTCAAAAATGGCCTGCGTCGTCAACCCTTCAGACCGCAAAGCGGTCTCGGGCCGCTCTGCCTCTAATTTTTCCCGGGTCCGCCTCACCATCGCGGTTGCCGATACATACTGCTCCAGACACCCATAATTGCCACAAGGACACAGCGGCCCGTTCCAATCCACCGTAATATGCCCCACCTCGGCGGCATTGCCATTAAACCCGTGCATCAATTGTCCGTTGGAAACCCATCCACCCCCAACCCCTGTGCCCAGGGTCACACACATAAAATGGTCCACCCCCCGACCGGCCCCCAACCACTGCTCGCCCAAAGCCGCCATATTGGCATCGTTGTCCACCACCACCGGCAAATCCAGGGCCGCCTCCAACTGCTCTTTCAACCGGACCCCGTGCATACACTGCAAGTTTTCGGGAGAAATCAACACCCCTTCAAACGGATCCAGCGGCCCGGGCGCCCCAATGCCCACGGCCTGAATTTCCGAGATCCCAGCCTCTTCTGCAGCGCCCCGCACGCAGTCCACCATCCCCTGCACCACCGCATCGGCCCCCAGATCCAACCGGGTTGGACACCGAAAACGGCCTACAATCTCGCCCGAATCCGTCACCAGACCCGCCCGCGTATTTGTGCCCCCCAAATCTACGCCAACGGTCCGCACATCGCTCATTTTTTCATCTCGGCACGGGCCTGGGCAACCGCATCCACAAATGCCTTCGCCGTTGCCGTCAACGAAGCCCAGTCCTGGTTGGCCACAGCCGTCTTATCCACCAATGCACTGCCTGCACCCACGGCAACGGCCCCATTTTTAATAAACTCCGGCGTCGTCTTTACATCCACCCCACCGGTCGGCATCAACTTCACCTGGGGCAACGGCCCCAGAATATCCTTAAAATACGACGGCCCGCCAACCCCTGCCGGAAACACCTTCACCACATCGGCACCGGCTTGCCAGGCCGTAAGAATCTCTGTCGGTGTAAATCCGGCCGGCATCACGGCCTTGCCATAACGCTTGGCCATTTCAATCACATCCGTATTCAAAATGGGACTCACCACATATTCGGCGCCCGACAAAATCGCCGCCCGCGCCGTCTCCGGGTCCAGCACCGAACCCACGCCCACAATCGTGTCGTCCATCTTTGCCGATACCTCTTCAATCACCTTCAACGCTCCCGGCACCGTCATCGTCACCTCAATCGCCACCACCCCGCCTTCGCGCAGTGCCTTCGACACATCCAGAAGCTGCGATGGATTGTCCGCTCGAAGCACCGCTACCACCCCACAATCGATAATCCGATCCGTAATCCCAGCCATAAAACCTCCCTTAAATACGGCATAGGGCATAGCGCTTTCAGACCCTACGCTATGCCCTATGCCCTATGCGCTTTATCGCCTGATCCTGGCGGCCCCACCCTTCATCGCCGCTTCCGCCTCCGACCGGGTCGCCCAGTTCACATCGCCCGGGAAGGTGTGCGCCAATGCCGAATAGGCACCGGCAAAATCAACCACCTCCTGCAAAGACTTCCCCTCCAGCAAACCGCTAATAATCCCGGCTGAAAAATTATCGCCTCCACCAACCCGGTCCACCATCTCCAGATTTTCATAAATTCGCGACAGATAAAACTCACTGCCGTCATACAGCAGCGTCCTCCAATCGTTCAACAACCCCGTCTTGGCCACCCGCAACGTGGTGCCCACATATTCGACATTGGGATAGGTCTCGACCGCGCGGATTGCAACGCCTTTATAACTTTCTGGATCCAGAGCACGATAATCGTCCGACGTGCCCTCGGCTTTCAATCCCAGCGTCTTTTCAAAATCCTCCTCATTGCCAATCAGCACCTTCACATGTGGAATATACTGCGCAATCGTCTCCTGAGCTTTTTCCGCACTCCACAGCTTCGACCGAAAATTCAAGTCAAAACTCGTCATCACCCCCGCCTCACTGGCCGCCTTCAACGCCTCCAGCGTCGCCCCTGCTGCGCCATCGGAAAGCGCCGGCGTAATCCCACTCACGTGAAACCACTTCGACCCGTCAAACACCGCCTTCCAGTCCACCATCCCGGGCTGAATATTCGAAATCGCCGAGTGCCCCCGGTCATACGTCACCGCACTTGCCCGTGGCCCCACCCCCACTTCCATATGATAAAACCCGTTTCGCTCCAATCCCACCCCGTCAAAATCCACCCACACGATGTTGGACATATCCACGCCGTGCTCCCGCCCTTTGTTTTGAATAATCCACCCCGTCCAGTTGTCCACCAGTCGGGACACCCAGGCCGTCTTCAGTCCCAAATGGGCACATCCCACGGCAACGTTATACTCCCCGCCCCCGACCTCCACATCCAGTTTGGTCGCATTTTCCAGCCGGCGATACTCCGGCGACGACAGCCGGATCATTGCCTCACCAAATGTCACCACATCGTACATGGGATCCCTCCTCAAAACTCAAAAATAAAGTTCCGCGTTTCGAGTTTCTCGTCTTCAACCCGAAACCCGAAAAGTTCACCTAATCATCTGAATTGCCCAGCAGCCCCGACATCATCAGCATCCGAAACAACTGCAGCACGGCCACCAATGCCGAAGCCAGGTAAGTCAACGCAGCCGCATTCAACATCTTACGTGCTGCCGGAACTTCCTCCTGGGTCAGGTATCCACCATCTGCCAGAATACGAATGGCCCGACTGCTGGCATTAAATTCAACAGGCAGGGTCACCAGGCTGAATAGAACGGCAAAAGAAAAGAACGCAATCCCCAGTTGGAAAAGACCCATCGAACCTAAAAACATGCCTGCCAGAAGCAAAATCCACGACAGCTTGG
>JAPUJS010000103.1 GCA_027296045.1 bacterium
CTCCTTTATTCCTTTCCTGATGACAAAAAACAACACTCCGTGTAACATGTGGTTTGTGCTTCAGTCGCTACGCTCCTTCGGCCTACGGCAACCCCGGCTCCACCAATTGTCCCCACCCTACCCACGCCGGGATTCACAAACCACCGGACGTTACAGGCAAGCAGCGCAGAGAGGCCCAACCACCACTACCCAAAATACGCGCACAACAAAACACCTATCCCACTTCTTTTGGATCGCGTGGGTGGCGGTGGCACCAAGTGCCCTGATGGGAGAGACACGATCGTGGGGAAGCCATGGCCAGCGCGGTGTTCCGCGCCAACCCCGGACCTCGCGAGCCCCTTGCGTTCCGCCAAGTCCATACCTATAAAGATGCTCTTGAGGCAGATTCGTGGAAGTGCGATGGGCGGAGCCCGTGACGGCAGACCGACCCCGTCGATGGCTACGGGCTCGGTAAGTGCGGCAATGATTTTCATCTTACCACCACAAGCAGGGCATTCGGTCACATCCACGCGGAAGACCCGAGCAAGGAGGTGGGACCAGGAGAGGCGGTAGACCGTTGGGGCCATAGGACTCGATGCGGGTCGCCGCATGCAGGGAGACGCGCCAAGCAAGCCTGGGAAGACATCAATGCTCTGGCTATCCAGGGCGTGCGTGAACCAGCATTCGTTCCTATCATCGCCGCGGGCAGGAACGCCGTGAGCTTTCATTACAATGAGGCGGCAGGAACGGTCCGCGATGGCGACCTGGTCCTGACGGACGTTGGTGCGCACTGGAACAATTACCCATGCGATATCACCCGGACCTTTCCAGCCAACGGGAGATTCACCGCTCAGCAGAAGGAGATCTATTCGATGGCACTTAAGATAAACAAAGAAATGATGAGCATGATTGTCCCTGGAAAAACAACCGTCGACGAGTTGATCGAACACTACCGCAGACGTGGCCCCGAAGAGCTTCTGGAAGCGGGATACATTTCCAGTCCGGAGGAAGGCAAATTTTGTATCGGGAATACCGGAAATCACCGCATTGGCCTCGATATTCACGAAGTGGCTAAGCATCGACGCGTCATTGAACCAAACATGGTCACGACAATCGAGCCGGGAATATACCTTGAAGATCTAGGGGTCGGTGTGCGCATCGAAGATAACATCTTGATCACAGAGGATGGTTATGAGGTCTTATCAAAAGATATCATTCGGGAAATAGATGATATCGAAGCGATGATGAACTAATATACACATATTGCCCCGCAAATGCAGGATTCACCCGCACCCGAGTATAACAGATACAGCATACCATTTTCTTCAAAAATGTGAGAGACAATATACCGAATCAAGTCCTTAGGCAGATCCGTAGGGAGATTGAAAATGAATGAACAAAACAGAGACATTGGTCAAGAAATTCTTGCTGGGTTACAAGAAATCAAGCGTGGAGAAATGCAGGAGGGAGATTCGGCGCTCTTGAACCTTGACCGGATTTTCAATTCAAACGAATTTGTTACAGAGTGGTTCCCGTCACCTAAATGGCTGGAAGATGGAACAGGGTACACCCTGCTTGAGCTACCAGACGCTGGCCAAGAGATTGTACAAATTGATGCAAAAACGGGCAGTAGGGAAACCCTTGCGACCTCCTCGCAGCTTATTCCTGCCGGAGAGACGGCACCGCTTCAGGTAAAAGAGTATTCATTATCCAAAGACTGCGTGAAGCTTCTTATCTTTACCAACACCAACCACTACTGGGTTTTAAACAGGTCCACGTGGAACCTACACAAACTGGGCAATGACTCCCAGTCTGGAACATTGATGAACGCCGCGTTTTCACCGGACGGGCAAAAAGTTGCATATGTTTCTCAAAGTAATCTTTTTACAGAAAATCTTATATCCGGTCAGCGTATTCAATTAACCAAAGACGGCTCAGATATCACGATTAACGGCAATTTAGCCGGTCTATATTCCGGTTTAAACACCAGGGGATTTCGCTGGAGTCCAGACGGCAGCCATATTGCCTATGTGCAGTTTGATACAAAGGAAGTCAAAGATTTTTATCTCTTAAACAATACAGATTCCCTCTACTCAAAAATCATCCCTTTCCAGCATGTAAAACCCGGGGCCGTGCTTCCAGCCTGTCATGCAGGGTTTGTCAGTGCCTCGGGGGGCGAGACGATTTGGATAGATACGCTGGGAGATCCACGAAACCATTATATCACTCAGTTGTGTTGGACTCCAGATTCCAAAAACGTAGTTATCCAACAGCTCAACCGAAGGCAAAATACGATAAACGTGATGTTTGTTGAGAGAAATACCGGATTGGTGCAAACTGTTTTGACTGATAGTGATGAAACCTGGCTTGAGCCTTACGATCTGCATTGGATCAAGGGCGGAAAAGAATTCACATGGATCAGCGAGAGAGATGGCTGGCGTCATGTTTACCTGGCTTCTAGAGAGGGTGGGGCTTTAAAGCTACTAACCGACGGTTCATTTGATGTATTGAATATCCAGGCAATTGATGAAAATAGAGGTTGGCTGTATTATATTGCTTCGCCAGAGAATCCTACTCAGCGTTATCTTTACCGCGTTGGGCTTGATGGAAGCAGTACACCCGTTAGAGTGACTCCCCAAGACTTGGAAGGCACACATGGATATCTGATGCCGCTGGATTCCCAGTGGGCTTTTCACACATACTCAACCTTCGATACACCGCCTGTGGTACATTTAATAAAGTTGCACAGCCATGAAATTGTGCGAAAACTTGTGGACAACTCGCAGCTTCTGGAAAAACTTAAACCGCTGAAACGCCAGCCAACAGAATTTTTCCGCGTTAATATTGGGGAGGGTGTAGAGCTGGATGGCTGGTGTATGAAACCCGCAGATTTTGATCCAGAGAAACGATATCCAGTCCTGTTCCACGTTTACGGAATGCCGGCTAATCAAACAGTGCTCGACCAATGGAACGGCTTTCGGTACCTGTGGCACCTCATGCTTACCCAGCTCGGTTATATCGTCATGAGCCTTGATAACCGCGGGACACCCGCCCCTCGTGGACGTGCTTGGCGGAAAATAATCTACAGAAAACATGGTATCCTGCCGGCAGCAGATCAAGCGACAGCTGTCCGTACATTGATCGCTCAAAGACCCTATGTAGATGCAGAGAGAATCGGAGTATACGGCTGGAGTGGCGGCGGCTGTGTCAGCCTGCACCTCATTTTCCAGTACCCCGATTTGTATAAGGTGGCTATGCCCGGTGCCGGGCTCAGCCATCATAAATTCTACACAGCGAGTTTCACAGAACGTTTCCTGGGATTGCCTCAAGATAATCCTGAGGATTATGAAAACACAGCGCCACTTAACATGGTCGAGAATTTGAAAGGCGATCTGCTGCTGATTCACGGTACAGGCGACAATAATGTCCATTACCAAAGCACGGAAGCTCTAATTGAGAAGCTTGTTAATTTGAACAAACGATTTACAATGATGGCATATCCAAATGGTTCCCATGGTTTGGGGAGTTCTCGTGCAACTCAACGCCATCTCTATGACCTATATACCGGGTATTTAAGTCAGAATTTGCCTGCCGGTCCAAGGTAAGTCAATAGTGCGGATTTTGCGGACCAACTAATCATTGGAGACACCAAAATGACTGTGGGATTGGAAAGCGCTGTTGAGATTGTCGGCTGTCATGCCGAAGGAGAAGTAGGGGACGTCATTATTCGCGGAGTAGAGCCGCCACCCGGTGAGTCCATCTGGGAGCAGGCAATGTGGATTGCGAATGATCAGTCACTACGTAATTTTGTATTGAATGAACCGCGTGGCGGTGTGTTTCGTCACGTGAATTTGCTGGTGCCGGCAAAAGATCCCAGCGCGACCATGGGATTTATCATTATGGAGCCGGAAGACACGCCACCGATGTCCGGCTCGAATTCGATCTGTGTTTCAACCGTTCTGCTGGAGACCGGAATGATACCCATGCGTGAACCTGAAACCCGATTCACCCTGGAAGCGCCGGGTGGCCTCGTTGAAGTCTCCGCGCAATGTTGTGACGGCAAGGCACAACGAATTACCGTAAAAAATGTACCGTCCTTTGCTGATCGGCTCGACGCACATTTGGAAGTTGAAGGCATCGGAACCCTGAAAGTGGACACGGCTTACGGTGGAGATACGTTCGTCATCGTCGACTCGGTGAGCGCAGGATTTGAAATTACGCCCGATGAAGCCCGTGACATTTGCGTTGCCGGAATGAGAATCACCGTCGCGGCGAACGAGCAGCTTGGATTTCGGCATCCGGGCAACGCCGACATTTCGCGCATTTCATTTTGTCAGTTTGCGAAGCCCGTATTTGAGGAGGCAGGTCAGCAAATCGGTAAAAACGCCGTAGTGGTACGCCCCGGCAAAGTAGATCGTTCCCCGACAGGCACCGGATTATCGGCTCGATTGGCGGTGATGCATGCGAAGGGTGAGGCGAGTTTGGGGGATACTTTGTTGGCCCGTTCCATTATCGATTCCGAGTTCCTCGGGCGCATTGAGGAAGAGCTTTCGATAGGCAGTACAAGAGCGATTCGCCCATCTATATCGGGTCGCGCTTGGCTTAACGGCAGGCGTCAATTGACTCTTGATCCGCAAGATCCCTGGCCGGAAGGCTACCGATTAAGCGATACCTGGCCAAAAATGCCGCAATGCTGATCTTACTGGCAGCCAATTGAGTCGGTATCACGACAGAACACGTCTCAGAGAGGATGACTGTGTGGTCCTTCGCGCGATGTAACATCTATTCTTGATGAAACACGGGAAAATATCAGAATCTACGAAAGTAGCCGGTCAACAGGTAAAGTCGGTCGAAGAGAGGTCAAGCTTTCGATGCCAATTGAGAAAGGGTTTATACCTTACCGTTACAGGCGAATCGCCATAGAGAAAAGATGCCGATGACGTGCGCTCAACAACTGCCCCGCATAGGGCTTCGCCGCGAAAGGGGCGCGCTGCCAGCATTTAACACCGTGTGCCCGAATCCCCCCAGACCACCCAGACCCTCACATGGCCGCGAGTGAATCGTTGGGCTGAGTATGAAAAACACGGATCTCTTCGTTATAGACAATAGGGATGAGATGTAGATCCCCGCAAGAAAGATATTCGCTGAACGGGCTGACGATCTGCGGCCAGAGGTCCGCGAGATCTTCGAGCGATGGATCGAGAGATCGTCCATGTTTGTACCCATCGAATTGCCGGAAGTGGCGGAGCAAGCGTTAATGACAGCGATCGACTGACCGCCAGTGGCGTTGGGATAAGCATAGGCCCCCCTGAGCAAAATATCTATTCAACATGGGTTCCCGCGAGATGATCATCTGGCGGGATTTCTATTTCGCCTATTGCTGAGGACATATCGAGATGGCAAGGGCACCATTCCAAGTCATGCAAAATATTTGCGTTGATTTCTATATAAATTTATATTTATCAATTATTTATGAAAATAGATTCGTTTTCTATGCGCGTAGAAAATGGACCTATCACGACATTGTGATCTGAAATGGGTATTAGATGATCACTTGACCGCACTATAGATAAGGCCCTTTATTCCTCCTATACGTCAGATGTGTCGTACAACTTTTAAACAGGAGCAGTGAGGCGAGACCAACTAGCGAGGTGCCAGCTCGGAGGGTGTTCCCATGAAGATTACGAACATAGAAGTGATTACGTTTAGAACAACGGCCCGGTCGCGGCCAAGTAAGTGGGGCTACGGGGTGTGGGGAGACGAGGAGTTTGAATCGGCGCGGTCGATTACAAAGGTTTCCACCGATGAAGGGCTGGAGGGGTACATGATGGGCGGCGACCGGCAGTATATTGAGGGACCGATCAAGCGGATGCTGGTGGGCGAAGATCCTCTGGCGCGGGAAACGATCTGGAACTGGATGGATCAGCTCTGTACGTTCGGACACAGTTTGCCCGAACACGTAATGGGGAGCGTAGATTGCGCGCTCTGGGATTTGTTCGGGCGGATGGTGGAGTTGCCTGTACACAGAATTCTGGGCGGAGCCCGCGAAAGGGTGAAGGCCTATGCCAGTACGTATCCGAATATAGGCAAGCCGGAGGACTATGCCGAACATGCCCTGGTCTGCAAGGAACAGGGGTACAAAGCATATAAAGTGCATGCCTATATCTGTTGGAATCCGCACACCTGGGCGCCGGCACCGCAGGTTCCGGGGTTTCCCAAAGAGGATGTGGCGGTGTGTAAGGCTGTGCGGGAGGCGGTGGGCGACGATATGGTGTTGATGCTGGATCCGTTCGGTGTGTATACCCTGGAGCAATCTCTGTGGGTGGGGCGAGAGCTGGAGAAGCTGGGGTATTACTGGTTGGAGCATCCGATGGTGGAAACACGGATGGCACCCTACAGGCGGTTGACCCGAGAGCTGGATATTGCGATATTGGCACCCGAACACGTTCCCGGTGGGGTGTTCACGCGGGCCGAATGGGTGCTTCAAGGCGCATCGGATATGTTGCGGATCGACCACAATTACGGCGGTATTACCGGGGCTTACAAGATGGTGAATGTGGCGCAGGTGTTCGGGATTCAGTGCGAGATGCACGGGGGCGGATGGGCAAATAGCCAGATTTTAGGGGCTACGACAGAGGCGACCTGCGAGTATTTCGAGCGCGGGCTGTTGCGCCCGGATTTCGATTATGAAACGCCGCCGCCTTATCTGGAGTCTATTGTGGATCCGATGGATGAGGATGGGAATGTGATATTGCCGCAAACGCCGGGATTGGGGTTTGCGTTCAACTGGGATTATATCAACGATAATTTGATTGAGACTTGAATGGTGGTATGAACAGGCGATTGCAAATAATCGTCTCAAAGTCACAGGAAGGAAATCTGAATCGGCCTTACGCCCATAACTGACGCTATTAAACAGGAGGATATCACGATGAATGCAGCCACAACTCCCCAGGCTCAGAACGAGTCGAACCAGACGGATTCTCAGGTTCATCCCATGTCTGAATATGAAAAGTTTCTCTTTGACCTCAAGGGCTTTCTCGTCATCCCTGGAGTCCTCACCGAGAAGGAAGTTCGAATCGTGCGGGAACACATTAAAACGTATACGGAAAACCCCGAAAGCCTTCTTGAACATCACCGAGCACCGATGGCTGGACCGGCTGAATTTATCATTGATCACCCACGGGTCATGGGCATCTTGCAAGAAATGATCGACCCAAGACGGGAGCGCATTCGCTTAGAAAGCATCTTTATTTCCAGCCGATCCGTCGAAAACACCAGCAATCAGTGGCGGCCACACGTGGGAGGAACCAATCTCGATCCCTCCCTAACCTACCGTTTTCACAACGGTCGCATCTACAGCGGAATGACGCGCATTGTTTGGGAACTGAACGAGGTCAAAAAGGGGCAGGGCGGCACGTGCCTGGTTCCAGGCTCGCACAAAGCCAATCTGGCTTCCGCCCAGGAAGGGAATTGGCCAGAGGAAGCGGACGATCCGGACTCTGGCGTTTGGGAGACCTATGGATGTCCGCCGGGAAGTCTGGTCGTGTTCTCGGAAGGCGTGCGACACACCGGGTCCCAATGGACAAATCCCGACAATCCCCGCTGTGCCATCCTTATGGCTTATAACCACGTTGCGGTTCGCCATCATGAACCCAAACCCTGCATGAATCCAGTGGTGATCGGCGGCATGTCCGAAGAGCGTCAGGGATTTTTCAAGGACGTTTGGGTCCTTAGCAACGATCGGCGAAACAGAAAAAAATAGGAGAAAAAATATGATCATATGGACTTTTAAATGGTGGGGAGGTGCGACGTGAATCGACCCCATATCGTATTCGTGCATACAGACCAGCAGCACCACCTCGCCGTGTCTGCCTATGGGAACACGGATGTGTCCACTCCGAATATGGACCGGCTGGTAAAAGATGGGATAGCCTTCAGGCGATCCTACAGCGCAAATCCCGTGTGTTGTCCGGCACGGGCAAGCTGGTACACGGGACGTATGTCGGTAGAACACGGCGTAATTGGCAACAGGTTGAACATAGATCCAGACATGCCGGACCTGGGACAGTGGCTGACAGAACACACAGATTACGAATGTGTGTACTCGGGAAAATGGCACGTGACGGGTCGGGATGTGGAACAGAGCTTTCGGGTCCTCTATGGCAGGCATCCTTACGGGGAACTGCAGGACTCCGGAGCTGCCCGTTCTGCATGCCAGTACATGGCCCATCACGCCAGCTCTGGATCCAATCGACCTTTCTTCCTATCCGTAGGCCTCCTGAACCCGCACGACTGCTGTTATGTGTGCGGCTTCAACGGACCGCTGGGAAAATACGGAATGGCCCCCGAGCTACCGGACTTACCAGAGCTGCCTGACAATTTTGATATCGACCTCCTGCCACCTAACCAGAAGAATCGGGTAGGACATTGGACGCAGACGGACTGGCAGTATTATGTGTATCAATGCTACCGCATGGTGGAAACTGTGGATGCACAGATCGGGTTGATTTATGACACGCTTGAAAGCAGTGGACTTATCGATAACACTCTGGTTATTTTTTCTGCAGACCATGGCGAAGGATCCGCTCATCACAGACGAATATTGAAGGGATTTTTCGAGGAAGAGTCGTGGGCGGTTCCGCTCGTTATTTCGCAACGCGGCACTCTGGACAGCGGGCGGACGGATTCCTCACATCTGATTTCCGGTATCGACATACCGGCCACCATATGCGACTATGCAGGGGCACCTCCACTGCCCAACGCTACAATCGCAACCAGCCTGAGGCCACTACTGGAAGGAACGGAAACCGTTTCCTGGCGGGAATACATCGTCGGTGAAAATGGTTCGGCGATTGCCATTCGTGACGAGCGATACAAGTCTATCCTCTACGATTCCGGCGAGCGCAGCTTGTATGATCTGTCGGACGATTCCCTGGAGAAACGAAACCTCGCGCACGAATCCAGCTACGACAAAGTCAAAATGAAACACGCCGGCTATTTGGCCGAATACGCGGATACTGTGATCCCGCGCAGTGGCCCGGATGAGACCGGTATCTTGAGCGCGGTATGCGAAGAAAGAATGCCTCGGCTGCGCGGGGGAAGCTGGGCGGCAGAAGAGGAGGTGGGAGGATGACACAGATAAACAACCG
>JAPUJS010000104.1 GCA_027296045.1 bacterium
TTCGCTCGGACCGGGCATCCTGAACCATCTCCAGCGGCACAGCCACCAGCGGATAGACCAGCTTTTCGTGGTCGGCCCACTGCTTCCGCAAAATCACCATCACGCTGGCCGACAGCGCAAAAATGGCCACAATAAAGCTCGCCCACCACAAAAGGGGCATCAGCCACACCTCCCAGGGCATCGAAGCCCCCGGCGGCAGGCCCTCATAGAACAAACGCAGGGCCTCAGGGTCGATGGGCACCACCCAAGCATCCAGGTGGGAATGAAAAAACTCCCCCCACCGATTTTCCGGTGTGGCAAAATAAACCGGGGAGGAAATCACCCCGATCAAAAACCCCGTGACCCCAGAAGCCGGCACCACGCACCCCACCATACCGATGGCCGCAATGGCCAAAAGCTCGGAGGAGGAAAACGCGTAGCGCAACCCGAAAGTCTTCAGCACCGGGTTCACCACCCCCACCAGCAAAACAAACACGGCCATCAACGTGAGCTGAAAAAAGCTCAGATTCATCCGGGAAGCATGCACCACCGTCTCGGCGTAGGTCACCCACAAATTGATGAACACCACCGCCCCCAACCCCAGCCCCACCGAGCGGAGCGTCAACCCTCTTTCCTCCACGGCATCGGTTTCAGATACAAAGTCTGTCTGTGTGGCCAAAAACTCGCCCTCCCTCGAAACCTACCACCAGTGCACCGAATGCCCCTGGCCAGACCACCAGATTGCATCGACCAGAAACGACCAGACCACACCGGCGGTATAGCCCACCAGTAAACCCAAAAACAGGGGTTTGGCCTTCCGATACAAATTCACCCCGCCGATACGCATCAGACCGACCTTGCACACCCAGGCAATAAACACCGGCATGACCAGAGAAGCCGTATTATCGGCAGCAGAAATGGTCAGCCCGATCGGGCTGATGGGCCACCCGGAAAATCGATATCTCAAAAACGTCAGCAGGGCCATCAAGCCCGCCCCGATGCAAAAAAAAATGATTCGGTTTGGATCTGGCGATTGGGGCGTTCGCATCATCGTCAGCGTAGACTCGTAGATGCCTTTTGGATCGCCACTAAAAAACGGAAACCTCGGAAAATTATACGCCCCGTGAGTATACCCCAGATAGAGCATCAACCAGACCGAAGAAGCAAACCCGGCCAGCACCCCAACCCCCACACAATAAAACAGCAGACGCCGGTTGCCGCGGATCAAATCGCCCAATTTGATCGACTGGGCAAGCCCCGGCGTGAACAGCCCCCGCATATAATCGATCAGAGAATACGACAGCGCAATAGCCGTCATGCTTGCCCCTGAAATGGCGTGAGTACCGCGCAAATCCATTACAAAAGCCTGCGGCGTCACCGTCGCACCCGAATACACCACCCCCGCCTCCGACACCACCCGGGCCATCCCGATATAAATCACGGCAACGCCGGACATAAAGATCAACCCCGTAACCAGATCCATCCCGATCTGCATCAACCAGAGCAGCACATAGACCAGGCTGGAAAAAAGAATCAGCACCGCCGATCGATACGACAAAATTTCTTCGCTGTCGTCAACCGGATAGTCCGATTGAAGTGCCTTCCGGAACACATCGCGCAAATGCCGCCTCGCCGCCCACAACCGCCAGACCACCAGACAGGCCAGGGCCCCGAAGCACTGCCAGGCCTCGGTGGGCGGATCGGCGCTGAACGAATCGGTGGACCGCTCAATCTGATACCCCAGGCGGTTGAAAATGCCCCCTTCTACCACGTGCAATAAAAAGAAAAACCAGATCGAAAACAGCACCTGCGTATTGGCAAAATACGCAAACCCGATGGTCAGAAATTGCATGGGCTGCACGTACATACCCGGGGAATACCGCGTAAACCGGAAATAACCGCCATGGGGAAGAATCCCGACGCTGGGCAAAAGCGGATAGGCCCAGGAAAGAGAGTGCCACACAAAAATAAGAAACGGCACAATCGCCGCAATCCAGAACATCCACCCGCGCATGAATTCGGGAAACAGCCGCGCAGAAAGCGCATCCTGTGACATCTCGATGGGCACTGCCGCTATGGGATAGGCCAGCTTTTCGTGTTCTACCCATTGCTTGCGCAAAATGATCATCAAACTGGCCGACACTGCAAACACGGCCATCACCAGACTGGCCCACCAGGCAAGGGGGACAAACCATACACGCCAGGGAATGGACTGCCCGGGAAGCAAGCCCTCATAAAACGACCGCACCGCATCCTGATTGGTGGGCACCACCCAGGTATCCATGTGCGGGTGATAAAACTCTGCCCACCCGTTTTCTGGTGTGGCAAAATAAAAGGGGGTGGAAATCACCCCAATTAAAAACCCGGTAACCCCAGAAGCCGGCACCACACATCCAACAATGCCAATAGCCACGACTGCAAGCAATTCTCCGGGTGCAAGTGCAAACCGCCGATTCACAGATTTGATCAACGGGTTGAGCCCCCCAACCAGGACAATAAAAACAGCCAGCAGCGTAATCTGAAACACGCTCAAATTCAGCCGGGAAGTCTTCACCACCGTTTCGGCATAAGTCACCCACAGATTGATGAACGCCACAACCCCAATACCCAGCGCCACCGAGCGAACCGTCACCCCTCGCTCGACATCCTCTGCCAGATCCGTTGCATCCGCCATCGGTTGTAGCTGTTCCGACACCCATTCTCCCCTTATAATCTAATCCCACTCCACGGAATAACCGGGCCATTTCTGCGGCCCCAGGATAAATTGCTCGGAATCCGGTTCTCCCGTAATGCGCTTCATCACCAGAAACCAATCGAATTCGATTTGCCGCGCAAAAACCAGAAAGCCCCGCCTCGGAGACCAGTCCACCAGCCGGTCTCCAAATTTGGCATCCGTAACCATCCAGCGGGACTGATCCTGCATATCGATAAACTCCACCCGGGACCGTTCCTTTTCTGTAAACACCGAAAACCCCAGGAATCGGCCAAAAGGCGACCAGCGCTGCTCTGTAAAAGGAAACGTCTGGTCAAACAGGCTGGCTTCAAAGGCCAGTTCAACCACGTCCCCATTCCCCCGAGTCAGATCCACCATCGCCAGTCGATATACCCCGCCACTCCCGGCCTCGAAACTCACAAAAGTCAACCGCGTTCCGTCGCTCGACCAGGAAGGCCGCGACTTGGGCCGTTCCCCGCCGGTGATCTGTCGACGCCCCTGCCCATCAGCCCCCACGGTGAACACCTGGGCCACCCCATCTCCATCCGTCCCCGTATACACCACCTGACGGCCGTCTGGAGCCCAGGCCGCGTCAATCTGTACCTCTGAATCGGCCAGGAGCAATCGGTTGCTATCATCAAAATCAGCTGTAAAAAGCTGATATGGAGGCAGAGTTGTCGAAAACAGCAATCGCCGACTGTCCGGCGACCAGGCCATCGCATGCGGTTCGGTCGTTGGCAGCACCAGGTAGTTATCGGCCAGGTCTGCACTCATGGTCGAAAGCGACGGCTTCTCCCCGCGCCGGACAACCGCCAGGCGCGCCCCATTGGGAGACAGCAACGGAAAGGCCGGGGATGTCTCTCCGGGAATCAGTTCAAATTCCGCATTGTTTTCGCGGACCGACACGCCCCCTTCGTTGTTCGTAAAATAAATCCGCCGGATGCCCGCCTCTGGAAGCGTAAGATACGAACTCCCGCCGATCCGGCCTCCTGTTGACGCCGTCAGATAATTGTCCACCTCCGAGCCGCACCCGAGCAACCCGACCAGGAGGACCAGCGCCCGGACCGCCAAAAATGACACACCCCGCACAGAAGTCGGACCGGGGTCCGCTTCCGGCGGGGTGAGCGGGAAAAGCAGCAACAACAGACACAAAAGAAACGCTCCGTGTCATAAACATGGGAGGCGAACGACTCCCGGGACCGTTCTCCTCCCACAGGTTCCTCCTAGAACGCGCCCGAAAAACTGAGCCGCAACGGCGCGTCGAGCAATCCGCCGAAGTCGCTATAAGACACGTCTATAGCAACGGACCGTCCGCCAAACGTCCCTTTCAGCCCACCCCCAATGCTCCAGGCTTCGACGTCATATTTAAACTTATAACCGGCACGAAGCGCAACCATATTTTTCAGCCAGAGTTCTCCACCCAGGTTCCAGCGCTGTTCGCGGTCGGTGAAAAAAGCCCCTTCAAACGAACCGGTCAGCGACACTGGCTCGCCCAAATTGCCCAACACCTCCATTGCAACACCCGTATGGAAGACCAGCGGCATTTCTGACTTTTCACTCACAATCTCCTGCTCCCCACCCAGGTTTTTCATATTCATCCCGATACGCAGACTGCGAAAGCCGGTATTCATCAGGGTGCTCACATTCACCGAGATGGCGCTCAGCGTTTCCGGGCCCAGCGTAGACTGGATGAACCGGAGAGTAGCGGCCGCCGATAACTTATCCGTGAGCTGATAGGCGTAGACCAGGCCCACAGCCAGGTCGCCCGAGTCCACCTTCTGACCCGTTCCATCCGGCTGCAAGGTGGTGGTCTCGACCATATCGGGCAGGGAGAAGTTCACAAACGAAACACCAATCACGCCCCATCCGTCGGTATTGTAAGCGACAGACCCCGTGACAAACTTGGAATCTATCAACCACTGGGTGTAACCGAAATTATACCCAAACTTATTCACCCTGGTCAAACCGGCCGGGTTCCAAACAATGCCGTCCATCCCGTCGGACACGGCCGTAAAAGCATCTCCCATACCCGCGATCCGGGCATTGGTGGTCACCTTCAGGAAATTAAACGTGGACGGCTTGATCTTACTCCGGCCCTCCGGATTCAAAAACTCCTCGGCTTCCGGGAACAACTGCTGGGCCGAAGCTGGAGCCGCCAGAATCAGCGCCATCAGAGCGATGAGCGCGACAAACATCCTATTTTTCATAACCTAAATCCTTATGTTTGAGGTCCAAAGCCCTAACGGTTGATCACAAAGGCACCCTTGGTTGTCTTGCCAAGGCTGGTGGGCACCAGAGACTCCACCACGTAGAAATACACAGACGAAGTGGCCTCGCCGGTCAAAAAGCGATCCTTCAAAAGCCACTGCGCTTCGCCCGCCGTCGGATCGTTGTGATTGATCACGGCAATCAGGTCGCCTGAGACGGTAAAGATCGAGATTTTGGCCTGATGTGGCACACCCACAAACCGGAGCTTCAGCGTGCCCTGATAGTTTGCCAGAGCATCGTCCAAGCTGAAGGGGTTGGGCACCACCAGCACTTCGCGATCCAGATTATCCGCCGCCGCATTGGCCGCCAAAAGCGGGCTTCCAGGAACAATCATGCGCTGTTCCGCTGCAGACCAGCCGCCTTCAAGCCCATTTTCCGTCAGATGCTTGCGCACCGTCTCTGGCAAATCAGCCAGGGTCTTGGACCCCTCGCTCCAGGTGGACTTGGGTTTGGCATAAGCCCGCACATTGTAGGCAAACTGGAACCCGGCCAGCGAATTCTGGTCCACCCAGGTATAGGTGCCGCCCGAAAACGTCGCATCGCCACCCCCACCTGCCGGGATGTCACCGACCAGTTCCCAAGGCCCTGTCTCCTGCCAGGTGGACCGGTAGACCCGGTAGCCAATCACATCTGCTTCGCCGTATTCCGGATTGATGGCCCGTTCGGAATCGTCAGACCAGGTC
>JAPUJS010000105.1 GCA_027296045.1 bacterium
TAGGCTCGCACTACACCTTTTTTGAAGTCAACTCCGAACTCCGTTTCGACAGACAAAAAGCCTATGGATTTCGCCTGAACATCCCCTCCGGCACCGCTGTCCGCTTCGAACCCGGCGAATCCAAGTCGGTAGAACTGGTCGCGATTGCAGGCAACCGCCGCGTCTTTGGCGGCAATAGTCTCATCTCTGGTGATCTCGACGATCAAAAAGAACAGGCATTAGAAAACGCAGCCACAAAAGGTTTCCAAACGGCTGAAAGCGCTTCATAGTATCACACAATTACCACAGAGGCCCTCACCCCGTCTGAGAACGCCTGGACGGCAATCCTCAGACATCCCTCTCCCACTTGTGGGAGAGGGACCATCGAGAGAAGCGAGACAGGGAGAGGGCTGGGCTTTGATTCTCGGAAAAATTAGGCCCGAAGGACACAGAATCCTTTACCGATTTTAATCCGCAAATCGCAAAAGGAATCCACAATGGCCAACACAATAGGCAGACAGGCCTATGCCGAAATATACGGCCCCACCACAGGCGACCAGGTCCGTCTGGGGGACACCGATTTGATCATCGAAGTCGAAAAAGACCACACCCTCTACGGCGAAGAATGCAAGTTTGGGGGTGGGAAAGTGCTGCGTGACGGCATGGGTCAGGCCACAGGCATCTCCCAGGAAGATGCCCTGGACCTGGTCATCACCAACGCCCTCATCGTGGATTACACCGGCATCTACAAAGCCGATGTGGGCATCAAAAACGGACGTATCGCCGGCATCGGCAAAGCCGGCAACCCCGATATCATGCCCGGTGTGGACCCCAATTTGATCGTGGGTGTTACCACAGAAGTCATCGCAGGCGAAGGCCAGATTCTCACTACAGGGGCCCTGGATGTACACATCCACTTTATCTGCCCCCAACAAATCGAAGAGGCGATTGCCTCGGGCATCACCACCATGCTCGGCGGCGGCACCGGTCCGGCCACCGGCACCAATGCCACAACCTGCACCCCCGGCGCTTTTCACATCCAGATGATGCTTTCCTCCACCGACGCCTGGCCGCTCAACTTCGGATTTTTGGGCAAAGGCAATTCCTCGTTGCCCCCCGGACTTACCGAACAGATCGAAGGAGGCGCATGCGGGCTCAAACTTCACGAAGACTGGGGCACCACACCGGCGGCCATCGACGCCTGCCTCTCGGTTGCCGAACAATACGATGTCCAGGTCGCCATTCATACCGACACCCTCAACGAGTCGGGCTTTCTCGAACGCTCGCGGGAAGCTTTCAAAGGCCGGACCATCCACACCTATCACACAGAAGGTGCCGGTGGAGGACATGCCCCCGATATCATGCGATTGTGTGGCGAACCCAACGTCCTGCCGTCTTCCACCAACCCCACCCGCCCCTACACGGTCAACACCATCGACGAACACCTGGACATGCTCATGGTATGCCACCACCTGGACAAAAATATCCCCGAAGACGTCGCCTTTGCCGAAAGCCGCATCCGCCAGGAAACCATTGCTGCCGAAGACATCCTGCACGATCTGGGCGCCATTTCCATCATCGCGTCCGACAGCCAGGCCATGGGCCGGGTGGGCGAGGTCATTTGCCGCACCTGGCAAACCGCCCACAAAATGCGGTCTCAGCGGGGTCCTCTGCCAGAAGACAGGGGCAATGACAACACCCGGGTCAAACGCTACATCGCCAAATACACCATCAACCCCGCCATCGCCCACGGCATGTCCAAACATATCGGCTCGGTCGAGCCCGGCAAACTGGCCGACCTGACCCTGTGGAAACCCGCTTTCTTCGGGGCCAAACCCGAAATGGTAATCAAGGGCGGCGTCATCGCCTGGTCCCAGATGGGCGATCCCAATGCTTCCATCCCTACGCCTCAACCCGTCTATCAACGCCCTATGTTCGGCGCCTTCGGTTCTGCAGTCGGTCCCACCTCCCTGGCCTTCGTATCCAAAGCATCTTTAAATCAGGTTGCGACCTACGGCCTGTCCAAACAAGCCGTGGCAGTCGAAAACTGTCGAAACATCGGCAAGGCGGATCTTCCCCTCAACAATTACATTCCCGACATCGCCATCGACCCCGAAACCTATCGCGTCACCGTAGACGGCGAAGACCTCACCTGCGACCCGGCCGAAAAACTGCCCCTGGCGCAGTTGTATAACCTGTTTTAAAACCCACCAAATCACAAAAAACGATGCCCCCCAACCCTCCGCTTTACGACCTCTTCCACCTGGCCGACAGCGCCCTTCCTGCCGGAGGGTATGCCTTCTCCAATGGCCTGGAAGCCGCCCTTCACCATGGCCTGGTTGCAAACGACCTGGAAGCCTACCTCGAAACGGTCCTCTTCTCCGTAGCAGAAGGCGAATTGCCCTTTATCCATTCCTGTTTTATAGGTGAGGAAACCCAAATCGCGACTATGCTCTGGTTTTATGATGCCATGCTCACCGCTCCCGCCCAGATTCGCGCCAGCTTAACCCTGGGCAGGACCTGGCTACGCCTCCTACACATCCTGTATCCAGACAGGGAAATAGATCATTTCAAAAACTGGCTCGATCAAAATAAACTTCCACCGCATTATACCGTAGTTTATGGCACAACCCTGAAAAAAGTCGGATTTGAAAAATCCGACGTCAATCAGGTCTACATGTACCAAACCCTACGCGACCAACTCAGCGCGGCGGTGCGCCTGGGGCTCCTCGGCCCCCTGGAAGCCACGTCTCTACAAAAACGACTCTATACCACCTGTGAGAAGGCCATCGGCAACGCAGCCGACAGACCCTATGATCGCGCCATAAAAAATGCTCCCCAGTTGGACATCGCGCAAGCAGCCCACGAACACCTCTATACACGCCTGTTTCAAAGTTAGGAACCGCCATGAGCCATCACCCGCATCACGGCCACGACCATCCCCACACCCATGAACCGTTTGAATCCCCCGGATTATTCTCCCGGAGAGATCCGCTTCGCTCAAACCGGGATTTCTCCCAACGTGCCTTTACCGTCGGCATTGGAGGCCCTGTGGGCAGCGGCAAAACCGCTCTGGTCCACGCCCTCTGCCAGACCCTTCGAGACACCTGGAAACTGGGGGTCGTCACCAACGATATCTTCACCCGAGAAGACGCCGAATTTCTGCTCCGCCACAACGCCCTCGAAGCCGACCGCATCATAGGCGTCGAAACAGGTGGGTGTCCTCACGCGGCGATTCGCGAAGACATCTCCCTCAATCTAAATGCCCTCGAAGACCTGATGCACCGGTTTCCAAACGACCTCGACCTCCTCCTGGTCGAAAGCGGCGGCGACAACCTGGCCGCCCACTTCAGCAAAGAACTGGTCGACTATGCCATTTATGTCATAGACGTCTCAGCCTGTGACAAAATCCCCCGTAAAGGCGGCCCCGGCATTACCCAGTCCGACCTTCTGGTCATCAACAAAACCGACCTCGCACCCTTTGTAGGCGCCGATCTGGACGTAATGAGCCGGGACGCTCAAAAAATGCGCAAAGGAGGTCCCACCATTTTTGCCTGTCTCAAACACCGGGACGGACTCGACCAGATCGCTTCCTGCATCCTGAATGCCCACGCCCTGTCAACGGTGGGCACAGATATCTAACATGGCCAACCCCCACCACAAAATCCCATAAACGGAATCCCCGATTGAAATCCCCCACTTTTCCAATCGCTCAAACCTGAACACCTGCCGTTCCATCTCCCCCCTCAAACTGATCAATCCCAGTCCCTCCGCCCCATATTGTGCCGTAACCATGTCCAGCTATGGAGGCGGCCTGGTGGAAGGCGATGACATTCGCCTCTCCGTACATTGTAAGTCAAACGCCACCCTTTACCTGAGCACCCAGGCCTTTACCAAGATCTACAAAAATCCTTCCGGAATCCCTTCGCGCCAGCGCATCCGGGGCACCCTTTCGGAAGAAGCCTGCGCCGTTGTCCTGCCCGACCCCGTCGTGCCCTATGCCAACAGCATCTTTCACCAGGACCAGCACTGGACCCTAAAACCCGGTGCCCTGCTCATCCTGGCCGATGGACACACCTCGGGACGCTACGCCTGCGGCGAGCGATTTGCCTACACCGAATACATCTCCAACATCACCGTATCCACCGAAAAACGCCCGATTCTAATCGAGCGCTACCGTTCCCACCCTGCCACCCTCCCAACAACTGCCCCGGGCCGATTCGGCCCTTTCAATACCGCATTCAACCTCTACATCGTGGGAGACATAGAAGACCCTCGATTCACCCGGATCACCTCCCACCTGAAAACCGAGTTCATCCCCCACATCGCTCCTTCCCAAACGCCTTCCGACATCATGATCTCCTGCACAAACCCCAAACCCAACATCTTTATCGCACGGGCTCTTGTTTACAGAACCGGTGATCTGACCCCTCTCTTGAATACCATTGGACAAGCCCTGCCCGGCGTGTTGGGTGCCAACCCTCTGGAGCGAAAATATTAAATATATTTAACCCTTCGTTCATATCACAGCACGGCCTGCATTCTGGCGAACAGGATGTATTGACAACTCCAATTTTGAATATAAATTGGGAATGCTGCACGCGGCGGATATTAGATCGTAGACGAGGATCCATACACTGGACGACAAGAAGGAACATCAAATGACGGAGCTCTGTGATCTTCCCGCCACAACGTTGCGCCGGATGATCGGCGACAAGCGGCTTTCCCCGGTCGAGCTACTCGACAGCTGTATCGGGCGGATCGAGGCGACCAATCCGGCGCTCAACGCCTTTGTCGTGCTCTGCCTCGAGGACGCACGACGTGACGCGGCAGAGAAGGCTGACCAGGTCGCCCGAGGCGATGCCCTGCCGCCGCTGCACGGCCTGCCGATTGGGATGAAGGAGTCGTTCCACATTCAAGGGATGGCGACGACGCAGGGCTTTCCGCCCTGGAAGGACCGGATCGCGGAAAAGGACGACTGCACGACTGCCGCCATCCGGCGGGCGGGGGGCGTCATCGTGGGCAAGACGAATGTGCCAGAACTTCTGCACGGCATGACGAGCCGCAACCCGTTGTTCGGCACGACGCGTAACGCCTACGACCTGGAGCTTTCCTGTCTGGGTTCGTCCGGGGGATCGGCTGTTGCAGTGTCGGCATCCATGGTGCCGCTGGCGAGTGGATCGGATACCGGTGGGAGTATTCGTGGGCCAGCCGCGGCCAACGGCATCTGCGGCATGCGACCGTCGCCCGGTGTGGTCCCGCACGACGACCACATCCACGCGTTCAATCCGACGAGCATCCGCGGTCCGATGGCGCGTACGGTGGCGGATACGCAGCTCTTTCTGGCCGGGATGGTGAGCGATGGGCCAGATCCGTACGACCACGAGGTGAGCTCAGACGACATTCTGAAGGTTCGTGCGGGAGACCTCGGATCCTTGCGCGTGGCGGTCTCGACCGACCTGGGCTTCGTGAATGTTCATCCCGAGATGCGGGCAACTTTCGAGACGAAGATCGAACGCATCGAAGGTCTGTTCGGAAAGGTCACGCGGTGCGACCCGCCGCTCGGCGAGATCAACCGGGCCTATTGGACGCTCAGGCCGATGAAATTCCTTCCGGACCTCGGCGAGATGTACAAGCAGGATCCATCGAGCATCACCGAGTATAAGCGGGTCGATCTCCGCCACGCCTTCGCCTCCAGCGTCGAGGAAATCGCCTGGGCCCAGGCGGAACAGACCCGTGTGTTCGCCCGGTTGCGGGACTTCTTCCAGGACTTCGATCTGCTAATCGTGCCCGGCCATCAAAACCCGCTGTTGTCGCTTACCGAGATCGACGCCCGGGAGCAGGCGATGGCGGAGGAAAACGACCGCTTTGCCTACGATGAATACGACTTCTCGGCGGACGAAGGACGCGCCACCATCAACGGGTCGTTCACGCTAACGGGCGCACCCATCCTGATGGTGACCGCCGGTAGAGACCCGGCCGGCATGCCATTCGGGATCAACCTGATCGGCGCATACAAGAGCGATCTGAGGCTGCTGTCGTTCGGCCTCGCGCTCGAGGAAAGAACCGCAGACGACGTTCAACTGGGACGACCTGTACCAGCGGCCCTGAAAGACGTCGCTCACTGAGCGCGTGGATAACGAGGACTGTACGGGCTGACGTTTTTGCTGGAGACGCATCAGGTGATCCACGGCGGGCCTTGTCTAACTGACACCAGCACCCACACGCTTCGCCTGATAGAGCTCGTAGATCGGCCCAACCTGCGGGTAGCATTGCAAACGCCGCTGGTCGGCGAGTCGCCGTACGAGAGCGCAGAACGCCTGGGAAGGGTGACGGAGCAGGTGCAGGCGCACAATTGGACAGGTGCTACGGAGTCGACGTGGGGGACGCTCCAGTACCTGGACTCCGGCGACCTGGATTTCGCCGAGTACACCCGCGTGTTGCGTCGGCAGGGCTTTGATGGCTGGATCTCGATCGATCATCCGAACCACCACCCCTGGGAGCAGACTGCGGCTCACGAAATCGCCTACCTGCGACGACTCATAGCGGAGCTGAAAGAAGGTGAAACTTGACTCCTGAAGAGAGATTCATGTTCGATCTGGAGGGCTACCTGGTCATAAAAAACGTCCTCTCGATCGAGGAAATCGCCGAATTCAACGAGATTGTCGATCTCAGACTGGGCGAAGAAGAAGACAGGGACCCCGGCTTGAAGGTCCCTAGACAGGTCTCACAGTGGGGTCGTCCCTTCCAGAATCTGTTCGACCATCCCAACATAACACCCTATCTCGTCGAACTCGTCGGCGCGAAATTCCGAGCGGATCAGGACTACGGTATTTTCATGCGAAAGGGTGCCGAAAAGGGTCGACTCCACGGCCACGAATGGCAGACGACTCACACCTATCGATTCCGGGATGGCGTCATGCTCAATGGCCTCATCGTCGTCGTATATTTCCTCGCCCCAAGTCCCGAAGGCGCCGGCGGATTCGCCTGCATACCTGGCTCGCACAAATCCAATTTCACCCCTGCAGACCTGCCCGACGACGTCCGTTATTTCAAGCGGGTCCCCCACTATGTTGTCAATCCGGAAGCGAATGCGGGAGATGCTCTGATCTTCACGGAAGCGTGCATCCACGGAACGCTCCCCTGGACGGCCGACGAAGATCGGCGAACCCTCCTGTTCAAGTTCAGTCCCGGCCACTCCGCCTCGTCCTTGCCCTACTACAACCAGGATGACTACAAGGGCCTCACCGACCAACAGAAGCGTGTCCTGGCCCCACCCTTCGTGGGTAGCGCGCACGAGGCTAGACCGGATACCCTGGACG
>JAPUJS010000106.1 GCA_027296045.1 bacterium
AAACAAATGTTTTCCTTGCTTAAAATGAACAGATGTTCTTACTGGATTCTTCCCATAAATGCGATTCGGTCCTCAGGTCGTTGGCAAGGGGATGAAAATTTGGGTGCATGGTTTGGAATGCGTGTTTAAATTAGGGAAAGAGGTTTTTAACGGCATTGCGAGACGGACCGTGCGCTGTGTGCAGCGAATGTTTTTCCTGGATAGGTGTTGTTAGGGTGAGGAGATCCGTTTTGGTGTGGGAGAGTGGTGTGGTCTTCGTGGCCCTCTGTGCTTCTCTGTGTCCTTCCGTGATCCAGCATTTGGGGGCTTTGGTGGTGCGGTTCTGCGGCCCTCTGCGCTTCTCTGCGGCCCTCTGCGATCCAGCTTTCACAGGAGGTTAAGATATGGGTAAGACGGTTTATGCAATTGCAACGATGGACACAAAGGGCGAAGAAATAGCCTATGTCGCCCAATGTGCGAGAAATGCGGGGGCCGATGTGGTGGTGGTGGATGTGGGGACGCAGACAGGTCCGCAGGGGGCTCCGGATGTGTCGCGGGAGGAGATTGCGGCCTGTCATGTGGGTGGGTCCGGGGTGGTGTTGGGGCATACAGATCGGGGGCAGGCGGTGACGGCGATGGGTGAGGCGTTGTGTGCTTATATGTTGCAAGCCTATGGCGAGGGGAAAGTCGATGGGATGATTGGGATTGGGGGGAGTGGGGGGACGGCGCTGGTGTCGCCTGCGATGCAGGCGTTGCCGATTGGAGTGCCAAAGGTGCTGGTGTCAACGGTGGCGAGTGGGAATACGGAGCCGTATGTGGGGTGTTGTGATATCACGATGATGTATTCGGTAGTGGATGTGGCGGGCATCAATCGGGTGTCGCGAGAGGTGTTGGGAAATGCGGGCCACGCGATTGCGGGGATGGTGACGAACCAGGTGGGCGAGGCCGAAGAGAAGCCGACGATTGGGATGACGATGTTTGGGGTGACGACGCCGTGTGTGACGGCGGTTCGAGAATCGATGGAGGCAGAGGGATACGACTGCCTGGTATTTCACGCGACGGGGACCGGTGGGCAGGCGATGGAGAAGCTGGTGGAGAGTGGGATGATTGATGGGGTGCTGGATATTACGACCACGGAAGTGGCCGACGAGGTGGTAGGTGGGGTGTTTCCGGCTGGACCCGAAAGATTTGATCGAATTTTAGAAAAGGGGATTCCGTATGTGGTGAGTCTGGGGGCGCTGGATATGGTGAATTTTGGGGCCGAGGATACGGTGCCGGAGCAGTTTCGGGGGCGCACGCTCTATGTGCACAATGCGCAGGTGACGCTGATGCGTACCACGGTGGAGGAGAATCGGCAGTTTGCGGCATGGATTGCGGGGAAGCTGAATCGGTCGACGAGCCCGGTTCGGATTTTGATTCCGGAGAAGGGGGTTTCGTTGATTGATGTGGAGGGGCAGCCGTTTTACGATGCGGAGGCGGATCGCGCGTTGTTTGAGGCTCTGGAAGAAGCGATTGATCAGACGGGGGATCGGCAGATTGTACGGTATCCGCTTGATATTAACGATCCGGCATTTTCGGAGGCGTTGTTGGCGCAGTTTCAGGAGGTTGCGAAAGGCAGGATCACGAAACCGGGTGGGGATGGGAGAGGTGTGGAGTAGGTTCGTGCAACGGACACCGAACCTGGTCCTTCCCCACCGGGGGGAGGTAAACATGAATATGGAGCTGGAACGGAGGAATCATGGCAGCGGAGAGCAGGGCATCGATTTTGAAGCGGTTGCGGGAGAAGATAGCAAGCGGTCTGCCGATCGTTGGGGGCGGTGCCGGGGCGGGGATTTCGGCAAAGTGTGAGGAGGCCGGTGGCATTGATTTGATTGTGATCTATAACTCTGGGCGATATCGCATGGCGGGGCGAGGATCTCTTTCGGGGGTGCTGGCCTATGGGAATGCGAATGAGATTGTGAAAGAGATGGCGTTTGAGGTGATTACGGCGGTGGAGCATACGCCGATTTTAGCGGGCGTGAACGGGACGGATCCGTTTATGATTCGGGACCATTTTTTGCGGGAGTTGAAGGATATTGGGTTTGCAGGGATTCAGAATTTTCCGACGGTGGGGCTGATTGACGGGATCTTTCGGGCCAATTTAGAAGAGACGGGGATGGGCTATCATCTGGAGGTGGAGACGATTGCCGAGGCCCATGAGATGGATATGCTGACCACGCCGTATGCGTTTAATACGGAAGAGGCGAAGTTGATGACCGAGGCGGGGGCGGATATTGTGGTGGCGCATATGGGGTTGACAACGAAGGGTTCGATTGGGGCACATACGACCAAGACGCTGGACGATTGTGTGGAGGAGGTGAAGGCGATTTGTGACACGAGCAAGTCGATCCGGGAGGATGTAATTACGCTGTGCCACGGAGGACCGATTGCAGAGCCCGAGGATGCGCAGTATATTCTGGAGCGGGTGCCGGAGGTGGATGGGTTTTATGGCGCGAGTTCGATGGAGCGGTTGCCAACGGAGGTGGCGATTACGGAGCAGATTCGGAGATTTGTGGAGATTCGGAGGTGATGTTAGAATAAAAGTACGATGTGGAAGCGCCCCGTTTGAAGAGAACCGGGCGCTTTTTATCAAGCGTACCCCGTTCGCCAGCCTGTACCGAAAAGGTGTCAACACACCCAGCGAAAGGGATCCATTCTGGCCAATGGAGGGAAGACATTATATATTGAGATAAATTCAGCGCATTCAGTCTGTCGAACCGCATTCTATGGAGGTTGTCATGAAAATTCTTGTTACAGGTTCATCCGGGCTTGTCGGGTCCGCGCTGTCGCCCGTTCTGGTGGAGAAGGGCCACGCCGTCAGCCGTCTGGGGCGTTCCGCTTCGCAAACAGATTTTTCTTGGGATCCGGAGCAGGGGGTTTTAGACGAGGCCGCACTGGAAGGCGTCGAGGCGGTGGTGCATCTGGCCGGTGAAAATATCGCGGAGGGTCGGTGGACGGCGCAAAAGAAGCAGCGGATTCGGGACAGTCGGGTGAAAAGCACCCAGCTGTTGAGCGAGAAATTGGCCGGGTTGGAGCAGCCTCCGTCGGTTCTGTTGTGCGCGTCTGCGATTGGGTTTTATGGGGACCGGGGCGATGAATTCCTTCGGGAAGACAGCGAGCCGGGGTCGGGGTTTTTGCCGGATGTGTGTCAGGAATGGGAAGGGGCGACGCAGCCTGCGCGTGAAAAGGGGATTCGGGTGGTCAACCTTCGGATCGGGATTGTGTTGAGTCTTGCAGGCGGTGCGCTGGCCAAAATGTTATTCCCATTTAAAATGGGCGTGGGCGGAAAGATCGGCTCCGGGAATCAGTATATGAGCTGGATTACGCTGGACGATCTGGTGGGCGTGATGGGCCACGCGTTGAGCACGGAGGATTTGACGGGGCCGGTCAATGCGGTGTCGCCGGGGGCGGTGACCAATCTGGAATTTACAAAAACACTCGGGCGCGTGTTGAAACGGCCGACGCTTTTCCCAATGCCCGGTTTTGCCGCCCGAATGGCGTTTGGGGAAATGGCGGATGCGCTTCTGCTTTCCAGCGCCCGGGTGGAACCGCATGTGTTGAGGGGATCGGATTACACATTCCAGAATCCGGATCTGGAAGGGGCGTTTCGTCATTTGCTAGGGAAATAAAAAGAGATGTCATTGCTTCCTTTGAGTGAAGCTGTTTTGAAATATCTGATTCCCTGGCCATCAGAAGACTGGCCTGTTGATTGGGATTCTGTTTTTGATGGAAAAGGCCCCCTGGTGGTGGAGATCGGGTTTGGCAATGGGGCCTTCCTGATGGAGCAGGCACGACAGCATCCGCAAGCCCGGTTTGTGGGCATTGAACGGGCCTGGGGGTCGGCGAAGCGTTTGTTCAAACGGTTGGAGACAGAAGGGCTGGACAATGTACGGGTGGTTGAAGGGGATGCGGCTTTTGTGTTGAACCATCTTTTTGAGCCGGACTGTTTAGACCGGATTTATATCCACTTTCCCGATCCGTGGTACAAAGAGCGACACCACAGCCGACGGTTGATTCAGTCGGGATTTGTGCAGGTATTGGCCGAGAAACTGGTGTTGGACGGCGAGGTGACGATTGCGACCGACCAGGCCGAGTATGCCGAGTGGATTGCGGAGGTGCTGGAGGGGCAGTCGCTGTTGGTATCGCAATTTGGGTGCCCATCTGTGCCGGAGCTACCGGGCCGTGTGCCAACCAGATACGAACAGAAGGCGATGGACCAGGGGGTGCCCATTCATTACTTTGTTTGGAGACGTGAGGCGTGCTTGTCGCTGGATGTGACTGTTGAGAGGGTGGGAACGATGCCAAATATGATTCTGGAAGGTACCTTTGACCGGGACCAATTTCTAAGGCGGTTTGAAACGCAAACCTGGCAGGAGACCTATCGGGGTGTGCCGGTGGTTGTGAAACTGATAGAGGTGTACGGTCAGTTGAAAGATGGGCACCGGCTGGTGATGGCGATGGTGAAGGAGGGTGCTTTTCAACAAATGTTCGGGATTCTGGTGATTTTTCGAGGGGAAGGCAAACTGCTGATTAAGCTGTCGTCGATGGGCCAGCCCCGACCTACATGGGGGGTGAAGCAAGCAGTGGGTCGGTTGGGTGAGGTGGTTCTGGCGGCCCATCCTGAGTTGCGGGTTGTTTCGAGCACAGTGAGCACTGATTGAGGACAAGAGGATGGGTGCAACACCACACGACGAGGAGCCCAGGATTCGCGTGGGCGTGAGTGCCTGTTTGTTGGGGGAAGAGGTGCGGTACGATGGCGGGCACAAGCGGGATTCGTTTTTGCTAGATACGCTGGGGCAATATGTCGAGTGGGTGCCGGTGTGTCCGGAGGTGGAGGTGGGGATGGGGGTTCCTCGGGAAACCATTCGATTGGAGGGGCTGGCCGAAGCGCCCCGGGTGGTGGCACCCAAGTCGGGGACAGATCACACGGAGCGGATGCAGGTGTGGTCGGAGAAGCGGGTGAACGCACTGGCCGGTGAAGATCTGCACGGTTATGTATTTAAGAAAGGCTCGCCGAGCTGTGGGTTGATGCGTGTGCGGGTTTATCCTCCCGATACGGATATCCCGACTCGAGATGGTCAGGGGGTGTTCGCCCGGGCGGTGGTGGACCGATTTCCGTTGTTGCCGGTGGAAGAGGAGGGGCGGTTGAACAATCTGGGACTGCGCGAGAGTTTTATCGAGCGGGTCTTTGTCTATTATCGATGGCGGAAGTTGCTGGCAGACAACCCAACGCCGCAGGGACTGGTGGATTTCCATTCGGCCATCCAGATGAGTTTGTTATCGCACAGCCCGCCGCACTATCGGTCGCTGGGGCGGCTGGTGGCGCAGGCTGAAACGGTTTTGTGGTCGGAGTTAGCTGACCAGTATGGTTTCACGCTGATGGCAGGGTTGGCGATTCCGAGCCCGCCGGGGAAGCACTACAATGTGATCATGCATTTGATGGAATTTTTAAAGGATCATCTGACACCGGGCGACAAGGCGGAGTTGCTGGAGGTGGTTGAGACCTATCGAAAAGGGTTGGTGCCGCTGATCGTGCCGGTTACCTTGCTGAAGCATCATTTGAATCGAAACGATGTGCCCGACTGGGTGCATCATCAGGTCTATTTGAACCCGTATCCGCAGGAGCTGATGTTGAGGAATCATGCGTAATAGGTTTGTTGGAAGGAAGGCGTTTATGTTTACATTAGAGGGAGTTTCGAAACGGTTTGGTGAAACCCAGGCCTTAAAACCGATGGATCTGGATGTGCCAGACGGGCAGACGACGGTGCTGATCGGACAGAGCGGGTGCGGGAAGTCGACCCTGATCCGGCTGATGGTAGGCCTGATTCGGCCAGATACGGGGACGGTGTTTTTCGAAGACCAGGAATTGGGGCCGGAAAATGTGCTGGCCTTGCGGCAAAAGATGGGATACGTCATCCAGGAGGGCGGGCTGTTTCCCCACCTGACAGCCCGGGATAACGTGGGGTTGATGGCCACCTACCTGGGATGGGAAGGGGATCGGATCGAGGGGCGAATAGCGGAGCTGGCAGAACTAACCCATTTTCCGGAGGACGGGATGGACCGGTTTCCGGGAGAGCTTTCGGGAGGACAGCGGCAGCGGGTGAGCCTGATGCGAGCCCTGATGCTGGACCCGGACGTGCTGCTGCTGGACGAGCCCCTGGGGGCCCTGGACCCGATGATTCGGGCGGATTTGCAGACAGAGTTGAAAGATATCTTCCAGGACCTGAGAAAAACGGTGGTGATGGTGACCCACGATATGAGCGAGGCAGGATTTTTCGGGGACCGGATCGTGCTGCTGCGGGAAGGACACATCGTCCAGGAAGGATCCCTGGAAGACCTGGTGAAACGGCCCGTAGAGACGTTTGTGACGGCCTTTATCAATGCCCAGAGAAGTCGGTTGGAAGGGATAGGGTGAGGGCTAAAAAAAATTTCCAATCTGGTTCGGAGCAAGCCCTGACCCCCTGCTCCGGGTACAAACGGTGCAGATCCCTGACGCCTGGTGCCATCGAGATTGCGGTGGTGACAGGACGGCGTTGGGAGGTATGACGAGAGGACAGAAGCTTCATGAAAACAAAGCTGGGGTTGGTTTTTCTGATTGCCTGGATGCTGGCCGGTTCGGCCGAAGCCCAGAAAGTAGTGGTGGGATCGAAGAAGTTTACCGAGTCGGTGGTGCTGGGAGAGGTGATCCTGCACCTGGGACGGAGCGCAGGGGCGGAGGTGACCCACCGGCGGGAATTGGGAGGGACTCGGATTCTGTGGAATGCGCTGTTGAAGGGCGATATCGACGTGTACCCCGAATATACTGGGACCATCAGCCAGGAGATTCTGGCCGGGCAGGGGGTACACGGAGAGGAGGCGATCCGGAAGGCCCTGGCAGAGCTGGGGATCAGGGTGAGCCGACCGCTGGGGTTCAACAATACTTACGCCCTGGGGATGACAGAAGCCGTGGCAGAACAGCTGGGGATTCGGACGATTTCGGATTTGCGAGACCATCCGGAACTGGTGCTGGGATTCGGGAACGAATTTATGGACCGGGGCGACGGGTGGCCGAGCCTGAGGGACCGCTACCAGTTGCCGCATCAAAATGTGAACGGGCTGGACCACGATCTGGCTTACCGGGGGATGGAGAACGGGGCGATCCATGTGATGGATATGTACTCCACCGATGCAGAGATCCAGTATTACGGGCTGCGGTCGCTGGAAGATGATTTGAAGCATTTCCCGGTCTATCAATCGGTGCTGGTTTACCGGGCAGATCTGGCGGAACGGGTGCCGGAGGTGGTGGCAGCCATTCTGAAGCTGGAAGGACAGATCCCCGAGGCCAGGATGGTGGCAATGAATGCCCGGGCCAAGTTGGAGAAGGTGCCGGAGACTCAGATCGCAGCGGATTTCCTGAAAGAGAGGCTGGGAGTGCATGCCGAGGTGCAGCTTGAGAGTACAGGGGCTCGGATCCTGAGGCATGGGCGGGACCACATATACCTGGTGGGAATTTCACTTTTCGGGGCAATTCTGGTGGCGGTTCCCCTGGGGGTTCTGGCTTTCCGATGGTCCGGGTTCGGGCAAGTGATTCTGGGGATTGTGGGTGTGATTTATACCATTCCGTCCCTGGCCCTGCTGGTGTTTATGATGCTGCTGATGCCAAAAGGGATGGGGCTCGGTGCGCCCCCGGCGATTGTGGCGCTGTTTCTGTACAGCCTGCTGCCAATTGTACGGAATACGTATGCGGGACTGCACGATATTCCGGTGCAGTTGCGGGAGTCGGCAGCGGCCCTGGGACTGCCGGAAAGGGCCCGGCTGAGGCTGGTGGAGCTGCCGATGGCGGCCCGGTCGATCCTGGCGGGAATTAAGACATCGGCAGTGATCAACGTGGGGACAGCCACCCTGGGGGCGCTGATCGGGGCGGGAGGGTTCGGCCAGCCGATTTTTACAGGGATTCGGCTGGCCGACGAGGGGCTGATTCTGCAGGGAGCGGTGTCGGCGGCCCTGCTGGCCCTGGCGGTGCAGGGGATTTTTGAGGGGGTGGAACGGGTGTTTGTGTCCAGAGGGCTGCGGTTGAAGATGGAGGATTGAAAAACGGCCCGGATCTTCAGCCCCAAAGGGCTTTGAGCCTGGGGAGGAAGATTTCCGTATCGCGGTCGGGGATTTCGCCCTGCCAGCGGTTGTTGGCCTCGGGAGGAGAGCGGTCGTAGGAGGCCTGGATGAGGTCGGGCAGGTCCAGCTGATGGAAGGTGGTGTGGAAGTAGCCGTCGTCCAGGAGACAAATCTGGCGGAAGCCCAAGGGGAAGCCGATGAGGCAGGCGGTGTCGAGGACGAGAAAATCGCGATAGTAGGTGATGCGGTTGCGGTGCCGATGGCCGGTGAAGGCGGCAATGATGGCGGGGCTTTGCGTGAGGGTGTCGATGAGGAGGTCGGCGTTTTGAACCAGGGCTTTGCCTTCGTCCTCGGCGGGCAGGATCCAGGTGTGGACGATGAGGATGAGGGCGCAGCAGTCGTTGAGGGCTTTTTGCGCAGCTTCACGGAGGGCGTCGTCGAGGGCGTCGGACCAGATGCCTGTGTTGGTTTCGATGGGGTTACAGGTGTGGTAGATGTTGGCCAGGGCCAGACGCAGACGGGGTGCGGCATCGACGATGGTGAGCGGTTCTGGAAGGGTGAATGCCCGGGCGAAGGCATCCAGAGAGCCTTTCTGAGCATCGCAGTCGTGGTTGCCGGGAACGCAGTAGAAGGGTGCCTGGAAGTTAGAGAAGGTTTCGGCGACTTCGTGGATGGACTGGAGGTAGGCTTTCCGGGGTAATTCAAAAGAGCCGCCGCCACAGAGCAGGTCGCCTCCGTGAACAATGAAG
The DNA here is from genome assembly GCA_027296045.1 of bacterium. Classification (GTDB taxonomy): domain Bacteria; phylum Latescibacterota; class UBA2968; order UBA2968; family UBA2968; genus JAPUJS01. The sequence continues at coordinate 8,859 of JAPUJS010000106.1, forward strand.
TCGGGGGCGAGGGCGTTGACGGCGGGGGGGATGGCGCGGTGAATTTCATGGCTGCGGGTGAGCATTTTGGGTGCGCCGAAATCTTTGGGTGCGTTGGGATGGTGGTGGGTGTCGGTGAGGAAGACGAAGCGGACGGGCATGGGGCCTCCGGATATCGAGATTGTGGTTGCTGTTGCGGAAGGATAAAGAGATGGAATTGAAAGTCAAGGGGAAAGGGTTGGACATTGGTGTTCAATATGCTATACTAACGTTGAGAAGGGGATGGATCATCCCCTTGTTCTTTTGTCACGCGATGGATGAGGATTTTTATGTCGGGTATTCAGGTTGCAGATGGGTTTCGATTGATTACAACAGAAGTGGCATCCGAGCAGGCTGCATTTGCTCGGGATGTGAAGGCGGGGCTGACGGCTTTTCCCAAGTATCTTTCGTGTCGATATTTTTACGATGCAAAGGGGTCTGCCCTGTTTGAGGCGATCTGTGAATTGCCCGAGTATTATTTGACGCGGTCGGAACGGGCGATTCTGGAGAGGTATGCAAGAGAGATGGTGGCCGAGATGCCGGAGGAGTCTGCGTTGGTGGAATTTGGGAGTGGCAGTGCGGTGAAGACGCGGTTGTTGATCGAGGCGTTGTTGAAGCAGCAGGGGTCGCTGTTATTTGTGCCGGTGGATATTTCCAAGCCGGCGCTGGAGGATAGTTCTCGGGGGTTGTTGGCAGATTATCAGGATCTGGAGGTGTTGGGGGTTTGGGCGGAGTATCAGGAGGGCCTGGAACGGGTTCGAGAAATCGTTTCAGGGCCCAAGCTGATCCTCTGGCTGGGGTCCAGTGTGGGGAATTTTGACCGGGAAGAGGCCGCTCAGTTTTTGAAACAGGTGCGTGAGGGGATGGACGGGGAAGATCGATTTTTGATGGGGGTAGATTTACGCAAGGATCGAGGGGTTTTGGAGGCGGCTTATGACGATGCGCAGGGCGTGACGGCAGAGTTTAATTTAAATTTGCTGGATCGAATCAACCGGGAGCTGGGTGGCTGGTTTGAGTTGGAAAGGTTTAAGCATCGGGCGGTCTATGACGAAGTTGAGGGGCGAATGGAGATGTATCTGGTGAGTACCAGTGATCAGACGGTTCGGATTGACGGACTGGACCTGGATGTGCCGTTTGATACAGGCGAAGCCATTTTTACGGAGCCTTCCTATAAATATTCGGTCGAAGAGATAGAGACGCTGGTGCATCGGGCAGGATTTGAGCAGGTGCGACAGTGGTTGGATGAAGACCGGCGGTTCAGTTTAAACCTTTTGAAGGTCTTGTGAGCATATGAAGTACAGCTTACATCGGATCTGAATTTGCTGTTTGCATTACAATTTTGATTTGCTTTGATAATCTTTACATGGGATTTGTTGGACGCTATCTCTCGATGTGAGAGGTGGCGTTTTTGTTTTTCTGGACGGTTGTTTTTGGGGTGGGTTTGTTTACCATGTGATAAGTTGGCAAAATGGATCTCTCGAATTGAACACAAGATGGAGGTCGGATTGATGTCGGTGGTACTGGCGTTTCAGGGTGTTTCTAAGATTTACGAAGCCATGGGAAGTGGCAGCCGGGCGGCGTTGAAGGCCGTGTCATTTGAGGTTGCCGAAGGGCGGAAGGTGGCGATTGTGGGACGGAGTGGGAGCGGGAAGTCAACGCTGTTGCATCTGGCGGCGGGAATTGACGTGCCCTCTTCGGGAGAGGTGCAGATCCGGGGGCAGGAGTTATCGGGCATGTCTGAAGCGGAACGGACGTTACTCCGGCGGGATACGATCGGGCTGGTGTTCCAGTTTTTCTATTTGCTGCCCCATTTATCGGTGCGAGACAACGTGGCGTTGCCGGCGTTGATTGCCGGAGAACGGGCGGTGGATTTTGAGCCTCGGGTCCTCGGGCTGTTGGAACAGGTGGGACTGGCGGATCGGCTGGGGGATCCGGTGCAGCAGCTTTCGGGCGGCGAGATGCAGCGGGT
>JAPUJS010000107.1 GCA_027296045.1 bacterium
TGATTCCTCCAAACAAAAACGGAACTCCGCCAAATACAGACCAAAAAAATGGTTGTGATTTACTCCGTATCCCCTTAAAATGGAGAACCTTTCACCGACCACCCGATCCAGTAATCAAAGGAGCACCTTATGCCCTACAAACTCCCCGAACTCGCCAAACCCCAACTGCCCCAAAAAAACGAAGTCGTGCTCATCGCCAACGGCGACCTGCGCCTGTCCGCCAACCGCGTGTGCTGGCCCGCACAGCGTGACATGGAAAAAGCCGTCACCGCCGCGTTCCGTAAAGAAGGGTGGCGAGTCCGGCGCGGCCATGCCTATAAAAAAGACGAACGCCACGGCTTCATCGCTTCCCAAAAAGAGGGCATGGACGTATTCAAGACGATCCACCCGGATGCTCCACTTGTGGTTGCAGAAGCCGTCTGGCAATACAGCCACCACGTGTTGCACGGTCTGGCCACGCATCGCGGCCCTATTCTCACCCTTGCCAACTGGTCCGGTCAGTGGCCCGGCCTGGTGGGCATGCTCAACCTCAACGGCTCGCTCACCAAAGCCGGTGTCCCCTACAGCACTCTCTGGAGCAAAAACTTCACCGACGCCTTTTTCCGAAAAGGCCTGCGCGAATGGCTCGAAACCGGCATCGTCACCCACGATACATCTCACGTTCGCAATGCCGACACCTTCCGACTGCCCGATGCCGAGGCCGATCTGGGCCGCTCCTTGGCCCACCAGCTTCAGACAGAAAAAGCCATCATGGGTATTTTCGACGAAGGTTGCATGGGCATGTTCAATGCCATCATCCCCGATCACCTATTGAACCCCACGGGCGTCTACAAAGAGCGCCTCTCCCAATCGGCCCTCTGGGCAGAAATGTGCCAGGTCACCGACAAAGAAGCCTCCGCCGTACGCAGTTGGCTCGAACGCAAAGGCCTCACCTTCGTCATCGGCAAAAAACCGAAGGACGAACTTACCGACGATCAGATTCATTCGCAGTGCAAAATGTACATCGCCGCTGTCCGCATCGCCCACGACTTCGGCTGTGCCACCATCGGTATCCAGTATCAGCAGGGCCTCAAAGACATCTGCCCCGCCTCCGATCTGGTCGAAGGCATTTTAAACAACGTCGACCGTCCCCCCGTCAAAGCCCGTAACAACGGCCAGGTCCTCTACAAAGGCCAGGCCCTGCCCCATTTCAATGAAGTAGACGAATGCGCCGGCCTCGACGGCCTCATCACCAATCGCATTTGGAAAGCCCTGCGCCAACCGCCCGAAAATACCTTGCATGACTTACGCTGGGGTGATCCCTACAAAGGCCGGGGCGTCAACGACTACGTCTGGGTCTTCCTCATCTCCGGTGGCGCACCCCCGGCGCACTATATCAACGGCTACAAAGGTACTGTCTCAGAACGCCAGCCCAAAATGTATTTCCCGCTCGGCGGTGGCACCTGCAAAGGCGTCAGCAAACCCGGCGAAATCGTCTGGAGCCGCATCTATGTCCAGGACAACGAACTCCACATGGACATCGGCCGGGGCGGTGTGGTCAAACTCCCCGACCAGGAAACCAACCGCCGGTGGCAGGCCACCACACCACAGTGGCCCATCATGCACGCCGTCACCTACGGCATCACCCGGGACCAGATGATGGCCCGCCACAAAGCCAATCATATCCAGGTTGCCTACGCCCGAAACGCGGCCGCCGCAAACAAAGCCCTGGCCGTCAAAATCGCATTCGCACAGGAACTGGATGTCAAAGTCCACGTGTGTGGAACCAAAAACGGATTGGTGGATTAATATGGACCAGGTCCGCCTCGGCGTCATCCTCTTTATCCGAACCCAATCCACCCCAGTTGTAGAAGGTCACAACAACTCGTCCTTCCACAACCGTAATCTTAATGGCACCCTGCGTCAGGGTTCTGCACCAATCGTACCCCAAGCACGGTGCCCCGACCTATAGCCGAAGCAAATTCGATTTTTTTCAGGAGAAAAACCCTATGCGCCTCGCCCTTGTCATCCGCCCCTTTGCTGACGACAACTTGATGACCGCCCGCCAGATGGGTGTCGAAGACGTCGTCACCACCTTACCGCACGAACTCCAAACCGGTCCCGTCTGGGACTACCTGGCCATCGTCCGTCACAAAAAACGCATCGAAGACATTGGCCTTCGCTGGTCCGTTGTCGAATCCGTCTCCATCTCAAACCGCATCAAACTCGCCCTCGACGGTCGGGATGAAGACATCGAACACTATTGCCAGACCATCCGCAACCTCGGTGCTGCCGGCATCCCGACCATGTGCTACAACTGGATGGCCGTCTTCGGCTGGATGCGCACCTCGCTCACCACCCGCACCCGAGGCGGTGCCCTGGCCAGCACCTATGACCACGAAGAAATGAAAAACGCGCCCCTCACCGAACACGGCGAGGTCAGCGAGGAACGATTGTGGGAAAATCTTGAATACTTCCTCAAAATCGTCATCCCCGTCGCCGAAGAAGCCGGCGTCAAACAGGGCCTGCACCCCGACGACCCGCCCCTTTCGCCCATTCGCGGCATCTCCCGCATCATCACCAGCCCCGAAGCCTTCGACCGCGTGTTCGACATCGCGCCCAGCGACTGCAATGGCATCACCTTCTGCCAGGGCAATTTTAAAGCCATGGGCGTCGATATCCCCGAAAACATCCGACACTTTGGCAATCAGAACAAAATCGTTTTCGCCCACTTCCGCGACCTGCACGGCCAGGTGCCTACCTTCTCCGAATCTTTCCACGACGACGGCGACACCGACATGGCCAGTTGTATTCGTGCTTATAACGAAGTGGGCTTCGAAGGCGCCATCCGCCCAGACCACACCCCCACCTTTGCCATCGACAAAGAGGAAACCGGCGGCTACAACTTCCTGGGACGCCTCTATGCCATCGGTTACATGAAGGGCCTCATCCACGGCACCGCCTAATCGTTGAACACACCGAAATTCAAATGCCGAAACCTTTCAGAAAGATCCGACTTCATGAGAGACATCAAAATCGGAGCCGCCCAGTTCGAAGCCCGAGATGCCGACAAAGCCTATAACCTGGCCCAAATCGAGGCCCTCACCCGACAGGCCGTGGATCAGGGCGCCGAAATCGTCTCGTTTCACGAATGTTGCATCCCGGGCTACACCTTCCTCCAGACCCTCTCTCGAAACCACCTTGCCGAACTCGCCGAACCCGTACCGGACGGACCCTCCACAAAGCGTCTGATCGAGCTTTCCCGCGAATACAACGTCCCCCTCATGGCCGGCCTTGTAGAAATCGAAGGGGAAAACATCTACAACACCTACGTCTGCGTCACCCCCGACGGCTTCCTGGCCAAACACCGCAAGCTCCACGCCTTCATCAGCAAATTCATGGCCTCCGGCGACAGCTACACCACCTTCAATCTGCTCGACTGCAACATGGGCATCCTCATTTGCTACGACAACAACATCCCCGAAAACGTACGCATGACCGCTCTAATGGGCGCCGAAATCATCTTCATGCCCCACGTCACCTGCGGTCTGCCCTCCGTCATGCCCGGCCGCGGCCTCATCGACCGCGCACTTTGGGAAAACCGCCACCAAGACCCCGTATCGCTCCGTCAAGAATTCTCAGGCCCCAAGGGCCGGGGCTGGCTCATGCGCTGGCTCCCCACTCGGGCCTATGAAAATGGCGTCTATGCCGTCTACACCAACCCCATCGGCATCGACCACGACACCGTAAAAAACGGCAACGCCATGGTCATCGACCCCTTTGGCGAAATCCTCGTGGAGTCCGATGCCCTCGAAGACGATGTCGTCGTCGCCCTCTGCACCCCCGACAAAATCCCTGTTTCATCCGGCTACCGCTATCTCCGGGCACGTCGCCCAGAACTCTATCACAAACTCGTAGAGCCGCTTCCCGAAGAGATGGACCAGGGCACCAATCCTGGCTGGCAACTGGCAGACCCGAAAAAGCAATAATTCCAGAAAAACACAAACATAAAAAGGGCATCAGGAATAAACCCGATGCCCTTTTACAAATACAAAAATAGGAGTAAAAATTACACTTACAGAGATTTCTGGATAAACCTTGGCCCAATCCGTAACATAAATAAAGGCTGTGTGCAGGAACCCGAAAATCCCTTCACACAGCCTTTTGTAGCCGCTGGTTTCTTTCCCCGCCAAGGAAGGATAAAAAAACCATAAGAAACCCCCAGGGCATAGATGCCCCGGGGGATATTTCAAAAAAGTCGGCAGAAACACTCTGTCGGACCTATTTTTTTTAGTGCGAGAATCAAAAAGGCCCGCAAAGAAAGCGAGGATAGTGCCTTTTCAGCCCTCAAATCACAATCCGCTCCATCTCATCCTGCGACATCCG
>JAPUJS010000108.1 GCA_027296045.1 bacterium
CTTCGTCCAGTTTCGTCACTTTTTGTTGGAGTTCTGCCATGTCTCCTGAAACAGGAGGAGGTGGGGCAGGTTTTTCGGGCGTCGATTCTGTCTCTGGCGTTTCGGAACCCTTGGGGGGGGCAGGTTCTGGCGGGGGGGGAGTGGCCACGACCAGGCGTTCGCCAGGCGGCATTTTTTCCCACTTGGTCTGGAGGGTTCGAAGTTCCCGGCCCCGGTCCCCGGCTTTTTCCAGGGTGTCTTTGGCCCGATTGACCGCACCGCCTACAATGGACTTGTCGTTGACCACACTCAGGCATTTTTGCATGGTGCCGCTGAAACCACTCTGGGCCTTGGTAAAGTCTTCCTCAATGCCGGAAAGTTCATAGATGCGGTATGCAATTTCGGCAATCAAAGTCATCAGGCGCATCTCGTCTTCAGAAGCGGAGGATTGAAGCGCCGAGAAATTCAATTCGAAATAGGCCAGGGTCTGTCGAAGGGCACTGAGTTCGTCGGTGACCAGCTGAGGTTGGACGGAAAGATCGCTGTTGGAACGAATCGCGATATTCCAGGCATCACCGGTTTCTTTCAAAAGCTCCTGGATACCCGATGACCCGGAAAAATCCTGGAAGAGGCGTTCCTGATCGCGATACAACCAGGCGACACGGAGGTAAGACCGTGCCAGGGTACCTACTACCGGGCTGTTTTTTAAATATTCGCTGTGGATGCCCAGAAAGAAGTGGATCAGGGTGGTGCCGTAGACGTCGTTTGGGTCCATTGCTTTGCCAACGGTTTGGGCAAAGCCCTGACCGGCATTGGCCTGTTCTGCCAGGTTGTCCAGGATGCCCTCGGAAAACTGATTTTTGAATTTGGTGGCATTTTTCTTCCAGGTCCGGAATTCGGCGTTATCCACCTGGCCGGCATAGAAACAGTTGGGGCAGACGCCCCAGAAAAAGCTCAGGGGAGTGACCCAGATGGGGATTTCGACATTTTCTGCCCGCCACCCTACTTCGAGCGGATGGTCGTCGGGCTCGGATGTCCGTGCCCGAAAAATATCCCGCTTCAATCTGGGGAAGGCGTTGTCTAAATTGCAGGCCGGGCAGGTGATGGTGTATGTCCGGCACAGGGCGGATGTGTATTGGGAAAGCATGGAGCCTCTTGTCTAACGGTTTCCACGGCGCATGGCCAGCATTTCTTCTGCTCTTCTTTGGGCGGCTGTTTGGGTTTCTGTTCCGCCTTGCCCCATTGCACGGGAGGCGTCATAAAGCTGTTGGGCGGTCATGGTTCTCACTTCGCCGGTGCTGAACTCGACGGCCACGGACTGTCCAAACCCGTCGTTGAGCAATTTGACATCCCGGATGCTTACGGCCATGGTTGGCTCCTTTGGAAGGGGTTTGAAGGGAGAAATGATGCTGAAACAGCAATTTATCCCGGTGTTATGTTTTTGTCAAGGAGGTTTTGTTTTCGGGATGAATCGAAACGGCCCTTTCTTGAAAGCAAACGATGCGCTCGGCCACGGAAACAGCTTTTCGAGCCGCTTGAACGTCGTGCACACGTAGGATGTGTGCACCTCCGGCAACGCAGAAGGCCAGCGCAGATAGCGTGCCTTCCAAACGCTCGGCGGCAGGCAGGTTGGAACCGGTGAATTTTTTTCGGGATGGACCGATTAAGAGGGGGGATCCCAGGTCGTGAAATTCGTGCAGGCGGGCGAGAATTTCATGGCTGTGCACTTCGCGTTTGCCAAATCCCAGGCCGGGGTCCAATACGACGTTTTCGGGGGCAATGCCCGCTTCTATGGCCGTTTGTTTCCGTTCTTTTAGAAAGGATTTGATTTCGGCGATCAGATTTTTATATGTCGGATTTTTTTGCATGGTTTTGGGGGTGCCCTGCATGTGCATCAAGATAATGGGTGCGCCGGATGCTGCGACGGTTTGAGCCATTTTGGGATCGAATCGCAGGGCGCTGATGTCGTTTACGATAGAAGCCCCTGCCTGGAGGGCCTGTCGGGCGACTTCGGCCTTGGTGGTGTCGATTGAAATGGGTCGGCCTGTCCGGGCGGCGATTTTTTCGATCACTGGAATGGTGCGCCGGATTTCTTCTTCTAACGAAATGGCGGCGGCACCGGTCCCATACGGGCCTGCAGGGCGGGTGGATTCCCCGCCGATATCGATGATGTCTGCACCTTCTTCGACCAGGACTTCGGCTTGCGCAACTGCATCGTCGGGATCCAAATAGCGCCCTCCATCCGAGAACGAATCGGGGGTAATATTCAAGATGCCCATGATCTTTGTGCCGGCATCCAGATTCAGGAGGCTGCCCCTGCAGTTGAGTTGGTAATGTTGGGATGCCATCGGCATTTTGGTTTCGGTAGATTCCGGATACAAAAAGGGATGGCGATATGCATCGGCCATCCCTTGCTGTTTTTTTTGACGGGGTTAATCAATCTTCCGAAGCGGGTTTTTCTTCGAGAGAAGGAGACTCTTCGACCGGTGCTTCGGACGCTTTTTCGCCGTCTGCCGGGTTTTCAGAGGTGTTTGCTGCGTGGCCGTTTTGATCGACTTTTTTCAGGGTTTTGCCGGATAGAATCCATTCGATCTGAACATCGTCCAGGGTCTCGTGCTCCAAAAGGGACTCGGTCAAGAGGTGGACTTTGTCTATGTTTTTGCTGAGGAGTTTTTCGACCCGTTCTTCGGCCATTAGAATGAAGGCCTTGATTTCTTCGTCGATCATTTGGGCTGTTTTTTCGCTGTAACTGCGCCGCTGTACCATTTCACGGCCCAGGAAAATCTCGTCGTTTTGAGAACCGTAGGCCACCGGACCCAGTTTGGAACTCATTCCCCAATCGCATACCATTTGCCGGGCCAGATTGGTGGCCTGGCGGTAATCGCTCTGGCCGCCGGTTGTGATTTCTCCAAAGACCAGTTTTTCGACCACCCGGCCACCGAGGCAAAAGCAGAGCACCGCGTCGCAATAACTCCGGGGGTAGGTGTGACGTTCGTCGATGGGCAGTGTGTGGGTCACGCCCAGGGCTCTGCCTCTGGGGATGATGGTGACTTTGTGGAGCGGGTCGTTTTCTGGAATGAGTTTGGCGATCAGGGCAAGGCCGATTTCGTGGTAGGCCCTGTGCCTTTTATCTTGGTCGGAGATGATCATACAACGGCGCTCGGTACCCAAAATTACCTTGTCTTTGGCATTTTCAAAATCGAGCATCATCACCCGGGCGCGGTCAAATCGGGAGGCCAGGAGGGCGGCTTCGTTGACCAGGTTTTTCAGGTCGGCACCCGAAAGGCCGGGGGTGCCGCGGGCAAGGATTTTGAGGTCGACGCCTTTGTCGAGCGGAACCTGTCGGGTATGCACTTTGAGAATGCCTTCTCTGCCGCGCACATCGGGGCGGTCGACCACAATCTGGCGGTCGAAACGACCGGGGCGGAGCAGGGCCGGATCCAGCACGTCGGGCCGGTTGGTGGCCGCAATGAGGATGACGCCTTCTTTGGAATCGAAACCGTCCATTTCGACCAGGAGCTGGTTGAGGGTTTGCTCCCTTTCGACATGTCCGCCGCCGACACCGGCACCCCGGTGTCGGCCCACCGCGTCGATTTCGTCGATGAAGATGATGCAAGGCGCGTGTTTTTTCCCCTGTTCAAAAAGGTCGCGTACTCGAGAGGCACCCACACCGACGAACATTTCAACAAAGTCGGATCCGCTCATCAAGAAAAAGGGAGCTTCGGCTTCGCCTGCAACCGCTCGGGCCATGTAGGTTTTTCCGGTGCCCGGTGGTCCGACCAGGAGCACGCCTTTGGGAATGTGACCGCCCAGGCGCTGAAATTTGCGCGGGTCTTTTAAGAATTCGACGATTTCCCGGAGTTCTTGTTTGGCCTCTTCGGCGCCGGCCACATCGTCGAAAGTGAGTTTGACACTGTCTTCCGACACCAGTCTGGCTTTGCTCTTGCCAAAGCTGAAAGCACCTTTGGGACCGCCTTGCATTTGGCGGAGGATGAAGAGCCAGAGGCCGACAAAAAGGAGCCAGGGCAAGAAGTTAAAAAAGACGGTGAGCCACTCAATGGACTTGGGCTGGAAGCGGAAGTCGACCCCATGTTTTTCCCATTCGGTGATGGTTTCCGGGCCGATTATCCCCAGGTTGACAATAAATTCTTGGTAGAGCCGCTGCTGAGACCCACGCGTGGTTGGGGCGAGTTCGTCTGCAGCCAGTCGGCCGTGAAATTCGTTTTCGACCACAGTGGCCGATGCAATTTTGTCGTCGAGCAGTAGCCTCTTGTATTCTTTATAGCTGAGTTCTACGGTGGTGGTCTGGTCGCTGCCAAAAAACTTGGAGGCAAAAATGGCTACCAGGAGGAAAAAGACCCAGAAAGCCAGGGTTTTGGAAATGCGCCGCCAGGGCCGCTTGCCGTCGTCGTCGGAGGGCGGTCGGGAGCCGTGTTCTTCCCGTTTGACGTCCAGATGCTTTGGGTCTTCTGCATTGTGACCAGGTTGGTCTTCGGGGGCCTGGGGGGCCTGTTCCGAATCGTGTTCCTGGTTTTGGGGATCCTTCATAATGACCTCTTTGGATATTGAATCAAATGATGCCAGCCGCCTTTGAACGTTACTTCTAAAACGTTTTGAGTCTGGGGGGTCACAAGGGCCAAGCGACTGGTGCGCAGTCCCAGGACCCAGAGAATGGTTTTGCCGCTGCAAAGCAGGGGTGTTGCATCTCGCAGGACGCGGGGGATTTTGTGGTCGATCAGGAGACGGCTGACTTTTTGGGTGCCGTCCATGCCAAACGGCTGAATTCGATCGCCGGGTTGGCGGTTTCGGACCATCAGGTCTTCGTCCAGGGCGTCCAGATCGAAATAAGCACGGGTCTGACCAACTTTTCGGAGTCGGGATAAAATGGTTTTGGCCGACACCGTCTGTGTTTGTAATTGGATCCCCAGCGCGTCAACCCGGGTCTCTCCGGGGATGTTCAGGGCAATCTCAACGGCCGGGATCGACCGCCCCACAATCAGCCAGCGGTCGGTGGTTTGGGCCGACAGATCCGACCCGATTTGGAACTTTCCAGGGCCCTTTTGGAGACGTTCGTAGAGTCGCTCGATGGTCTGGAAACCGATGTTTGAAACAGGGACCTGAAGGCCAAATAATACGTCTCGGAAAAGGCGTCTACAAATCGATATATGATAACCGAAAAGTCCTTTAATATCAAGGATTATTTTTCGCTTATCCCGATAGAGAACCACCGGTTTAAGGGCTTGTTGCACCTGTTGTTCGAACCATTCATCTTCCGCCTGGAGGATCTTTGCAGTACGGGCAAGGAGGGTCTCAACCTGTTTGGAATATCCGCTTTTCAAATGGGGGATAAGGTCTGCCCGAATTTTGTTGCGAAAAAAGCGAACGTCGGTGTTGCTCTCATCGATTCGGGTTTCCAGGTTTCGAAATTGCACATAGGCTTCAATTTCGGCTCGGCTGATCTCCAGAACCGGTCGGATGAGGGTTTGGTCGCGGATCGGCCGAATCCCGGCCAGGCCTGTCGTACCTGCGCCTCGCAGAAGACGCATCAAGAGGGTTTCGGCCTGGTCGCTCAATGTGTGTGCAAGCGCAATGCGGTTTGCGCCCGTGTTCTGGCGAACCTGGTCCAGAAATTGGTGACGGGCGATTCGGCCGGCTTCTTCTAAAGACCGTTTTTCGGCCTTCGCCAGAGCCGCCACATCAAAAGCTTGGGTGTGAAACCCCAGATCGTGTCTTTCGGCAAGGTTTCGGACAAATTCGGCATCCTCATTGGATGTTGGTCTCAGGAGGTGATCGAGATGGGCAACGTGGATAATGAGGTGCCAGGGATCTTTTAAGCGACAGAAGAGGTCCAGCAGGGCAACCGAATCGGGGCCGCCGGAAACGCCAACGACAATGGTTTGGCCAGGGAAAACCATGTTGTGTTGGGCGATATAGGTTTGAACACGATGCAGAATGTCGGGTACCGGTTCCATAAATTCAAAGTATAGAGCCCATTCCCTGTTCGTTGGACTCCCGGAAGGGGCTTACGGTTTCCTGAAAAGCCAAAGAAAATGGGAAGACGTCGTTCTCTTTTGCGATTTCACCTTCCCCCAAGTATACGCAAAAAAAACCCGACACACCAAAAGTATCGGGGGGAAGGGATCGAAAAACGGGTTTAGAAATAGGTGTTGATGCGCATTTCCAGGCCTCTGAACGGGAGCACTTGATAGCAGGTCCCGGAGGTGCAGGCAGTTCCCCCTCTACGTTCTCCGGCAAAGAGGACGGCATCGTACTGGGTGCCAAAGCGGGCATTTAAATTGAGGGACCATAAAGTACGCTTGCCGGTTTCAATCGCGCGTGTTTCAGGTCGGTCTACTTCAAACGGATCGGTGGTGTGGTCGACGATCAGGGTGGCCCCAAAGCCTTTTGGGTGTTGCCAGGAGACCAGACCGTAGGTGTCCCAGAAATCGGGCGGGGTGCCGAAGATGCGTTTGGCCTGTTGCATCTGAAACTCAAAGCCCAGGCTGTGATCGGTCCAGGGGGTGGTTTCGAGGGTGATGCCGCCGATCCGTCGTTTTTCAATGCCCTCGATGCCGTCTTCTCCCCAGTCGAAATAGACGGTTGTCAGAAAGGCGGGGGCGAATTTTTCCAGATCAACGGCCAAATAGCGCTCTTTGTAGGTTTTCACGACGGTTGTGGAGAGCTCGTTTTTGGCGTAGGCGATATTTCCGGTGAAGGTGGCAAAATCCGGTTGGGTATAGGTGCCTTCGAACTGATAGCCGCTTTCGTTGAGGGAGAGCAGGACGTGGGTAGCTTTGTTGAGCAGGAAGGTGGCGTGTTCTCGGATGAGAGAAGGCGGGTCGTTAAAGCCCAGGGTAAAGTTGGTGTAGTTTTTGTATTCGGCGCTTAATCCCAATCTGCCGCCGCCGATGTTTCCGGCAAGATAGAGGCCGTGGCCGCCCGGACCGCCTTCCCCAAGTGCAAACCGCTCGGCATATTCACCGTAAAAACTGCCGTAAATACCCCGTTCACCGGTTCGATCCAGGAGGGGGGTCAGGTCAATTTCAGAAAGGGCAGACCAGGCCTGGTGGTTGTTGAGGGCCTGGTTGCTGGGGTTGATGTGGACAAATGTGCCGCCCACTTTGATGGGCTGGAAGGGGCGAAAAGAGAGTTCGCTGCCGCCGACCCAGTCTTCCCTGCGGGGAATGGTTTGGGGCGGATTGCCTCGTTTGGCACCCGGCGGCACATCGCTTTCGGCAGGGCGGCCGACGAGGGCTCGAAATTCTACCTTGTCGCCCGTCCAGGTGGCCATCCCGCCTTCCAGGTCCTGCGAGGGGGTGTAGCGCAATCGATAGAGAGAGCTTTCCAGGACCACGCCGGGCAGTTCGAAGGCCCGGAGGGTGAGTCCTCTTCCGAGCATCGCATAATAGGTGCCGGCCACGATATAGGCAGAGCCGTGGGACCAGCGGGCGTATTTTTGGGTGATCTGGGTGATTTGCCGGTCGGCGCCCCAGACGTTGTAGACTTCGGCCCGAATGCCGATTTGAAGGTCATTTTGGGAATAATCGACGTTAAATTGTTCGTAGACGGTGGAGATGGCTGTGGAGTCGGATCCGGGGACCTCGCCTCGCTGCATTTCCGTCAGGCTGGTGACCGTGAGCTGGGCAAAGGCGTTGGAGGCAACCAATAGCAGGGAAAAACCAATCAGGCTACTTGTCCGCATCTGCTTCTCCTTGGATCTTTTGAGCAGCCATCAGCAATTCGATTGCGTCTAAAAGCGGTTTGGCCGTGGCCGGGGTATACCCTGCCTGTCGGTGGACAATTTCGCCATCGGGGGCAATCAAAATGGTGGTGGGCAAAGAGCGAACCTGCAGGCGTTTCATCACGCTGCCGTCGCCGTCTATGGCAATGAGGAACGTGACTTTGCGGCCTTTGAGGAAGGGCCTGACTCTGGCCTGTCCCCGGGGGCCGTCTTCGTTCACGCCGAGGACCGTGAATCCCTGATCTTTGTATTTATTGTGCAGTTCCTGAAGTTTGGGCATTGCTTTGATGCAGGGTTTGCAATAGGTGGCCCAGAAGTCGAGCAGGACGGGGCCTTTTTCCAGAAGCTTTTTCAGGTTGACCCGCTTGCCTTCGGGGCTGGACAGGTTGAAATCGGGGGCATTGGCGGCTTGAAGCGTGGAGGCGGCCAAAAGGATCGCCAGGACAAGACCGAGGCGGGTCCGATGGAGGTATTTCATAGGGTTCTCTCCCTGAGGGTTGGTGACGACTGTAGGGGTGACATGTATAAACTTCTCCTTAAATATAAGGAAAGGTGTGTCCGATTACAATAGTTCGCAAAAAGTTATCCAACCAGCGGTTGTGCGAGCAAATCCTTGCTGTTTTGTGCCAGGTTGTGCTATATTGCAGCGGCTGGTCGGCCTGAAAACCTTATCGAAAAAGGGGCATTATGATGGTGAATATCGGGATTATCGGTCTGGGGTTTATGGGAATGACGCACTACCGGGGGATTCGGAAAGTGAAGGGGGCGAAGGTTTCTGCGATTTGCACCCGAAGTTCGGCAAAACGACAGGGTGACTGGCGTGGTCTGGGGGGTAATTTTGGCGAACCGGGGGGGCAGGAGGATTTGTCGAAGGTTCGGACGTATGAACGGGTGGACGATTTGCTGGGCGATCCTGCGGTGGACCTGGTGGACATTTGCTTGCCTTCCGATCAACATTGTGAAGTGGCAATTGCTGCAATGCGGGCCGGAAAACATGTGCTGGTGGAAAAACCGATTGCGCTCAATCTGAAGCACGCCGATCGGATGGTGCGCGTGTCGGAACAGACGGGGCAATTGCTGATGGTGGCCCAGGTGTTGCCCTTTTTCCCCGAATTTGCCTATCTGCGACAGCTTGTCACTTCCGGAGAATACGGGAAAATGCTGGGCGGACATTTTAAGCGGATTATTTCGCAGCCAAACTGGTCTTCGGCGATTCGGAATATGGACAGGAGCGGTGGGCCGGGGGTGGATTTGCACATTCACGACACCCATTTTATCCTGCTTTTGTGCGGTATGCCAGACTCGGTGACGGCAACCGGGCGTCTGGTTCAGAAAAAGTATGTGGAGTATCTGGCAACGATCTACCGGTTTGCCGACCGGCCCAATTTGAGCGTCACGTGTACGACGGGGGCGATTTCCCAGCGAGGTCGTTCGTTTACCCACGGGTTTGAGGTGTATCTGGAACAGGCGACATTGATTTATGAGTTTTCGACGCTGGCTGGCAAACCGGTGCTTTCGACGCCGTTGATGTTGTTGGCTTCCGATGGCAAAGTGAAAAAACCAAGGTTGGGCTCCGGAGATCCGGTGGTGGCATTTAGGCGGGAGATTCAGGCGGCCGTGGATTCGGTGAACAGCGGAGAAACCGCACCCGAATTGTCGGGCGAAGGCGGAGCAGATGCGCTCCGGTTGTGTTTTAAGGAAGTGGAAGCGGTGAAACGAGGGCGTGCGGTACGGGTTCGGTAATAGCTGGAGATCTAAAAAGAAAGCCGTCAGGGGTTTTCCCCTGACGGCTTTCTTTAGGTAAGGATTTCGAGATTTACTGTGCAACCAGCCCGCTGATCACGGTGCCCTTTGATTCGGTCGCATGGATGCGGACAATCTGAGATAGGGTTGCTGTCAAATCCTGCATCGTATGGCTGTCTTCGATGGTTTGTCCGGCCTGGACATTGGGGCCGATCACAAGAGCCTGGTTGCTGCTTTGATCCACTACAAGCAGGGTCGAGTAGTCCTGATAGAGCGGACTGGTCTGCAGGTGGGTCAGAACATTCTGGATGAAGGACTGGCTTTCGGCCCCGTCGGCCTGAAGCTGTGTGACCAGGAGGTCCGGTTCTGCGGTTTGGAGCGATGCCAGGGTCACGGCTTTGAAGAAGGCATTGTCGAGTTCCCGATTGGCCTTGTCTGCCACGAGGGTTTTGACCACGAGACTGGCCAGTGCTTTTTCTTTGATGGTCTTATTGATCCTGAGTTCTTTGGGTGTGAGCTTGGGTTTCACCATTTGCTCGATATATTTTTCCGACCGACCCTGGTCTTCGGCTTTGCCGAGGGTCTCTTTGACCATCGTTGCCGCTTTTTTCAGGTCTTTGGTGTGGATCCTGAGGGCGGCGTATTTTTTCCCAAATCCTTTGGCTTTGCTGGCTTCTGGTGGGGCGTCTTTGTCCTGATAGAAGGCCAGGGTTCGGGATCGGGTTTTATCATCGATGGCCTTGTTGTGGTATTCGAACAGGGAGGGTACTCTGAAATCTTTCCCTTTGACGGCATTTTCGGTGCCGGTGAGCAGGGAGGCCAGCCATTTTTTGCCAAATTTGAGGTTTTTCAACACAGTCCCTTGTGCGGCCAGGTCGTTGGATATGACGCCTTCGCCCTTCGAACCTGTGTAGGCAAGGACCACCAGGGCGTGTTGGCGGGCTTGTGCGTCGAGCACGTAGCTTAGAAATGCACTCTGGATTTGCGCCATCTGTGCGGGAGTGACGTCTTCGGCTATAATTTGATTGAAGTTGCCACCGCCACGTCCTCCGCCGCCACGTCCTTCGCCTCCACCGTCAAATCCACCGCCGCCACCACCTCCCCGCCCGCCACCACCTCGTCCTCCTCCCCCGCCACCACGACGTCTGCCACCGCCACCACCGCCGCGTCCACCATCGCCACGGCCTATTTCACCACCCCGGCCCCGACGACCTTGTCCACGCCCTCCTTGATTGTCGCCCCGAAGGACTTGAATACGGGGGAGTTTGCCGCGGAAGGCGGCCCGAACATCCTGCTGGGTATCGGAGGCAAGTTTTTGAAAGAATACTTCGTAGCGCTGTTTCTGGACCGGGAAAAAGGTGTCCCAGTCCCGCATATTGTGGAGGACGTAGAACTGAATCTGGGCGGGCAGTTTTCGCAGGTGCTGTCGATTTTCTTCCAGAAGGATCTGGACATCCCAGGGCATATCGGAAAAGGCACCTCGCTGTCTGCTTGGGCTCAGGTCGGGACTGCCGCCGCCGCCGCGTCCGCCGCCGCCGCGTCCACCGCCGCGTCCACCACCGCCTCGCTGGGCGAAGACGTCTTCAAAGTCGAGACCGGATACAAACAGTCCCAGGAGAATGGGGAAGCCAATTCTGAAGAGGCAGTTTGCTATTTTCATGGTCCTTCTCCGCTGCAATGCCAAAGGCTTAGAGGTTGGCCTTCAGCCAGTTGAGGATATCGTTCCAGGCTGTCTGATCGTCCAGCAGTTGGACACCGTGGGCAACGCCCTGGTAGCCAATGACCCGGGTGGTGCCCTGCGTGAGTTGAGACATGGTTTCGGACGACGTGTAGGTATACTGGTCACCAAAGGAGGCGACATAGAGGATATTTTTGGGTTGAAATCCGGCGATGTTGGTGCCCACCAGGATTTCCGATTCGCGATTGCCCCGATATTCCGGGGAGATGGAGACGGTCGCCTTGATTTCGGGAAGGGTTCCGGCACTCACAAAGGCGATGTTCGCGCCAATATCTGCGCCGATGATTCCGATGCGGGTGGGATCTGCTTCGGGCCGGGTTTTGATCCAGGCAATGGCGGCTTCCACATCGTTGGGCATTGCATTGATGTCTTCTGCTGTGAACCCTGTAATAGGGAAGGGCTGTCCGTTTCTGAGCGTGCTGAGGCCGTGTCCGCGCATATCGAAGGCCAGGACCACATAGCCGTTTTCGACCACCAGATCGGGCGCAAAGGGGAACCACTCGGAGTGGTTTTGATTGAACATGTGAAGCAGGATGACGACAGGCCGCGGACCGGTGGATTGGGTCGGCGTAAACCAGGTGCCGACCAGTGTAAAGCCGTCGCTGGTTTCAAAATTGACGGCCGCTATCTGAGCGCCTTGAGATGGCAGGGTAGATTCTTCGATGTCTGTAGGGGCGTTATCACCACAACCTGAGGCAATAAGGGCAGTTAAAAAGAAAAGAATAAGTCGACGCATAAGTATTTCCAGAGAAGAGGTTTACGCTTGTTTTTGTTCCAAGTATGGTTCCGCTGATGAAGGATAAAAAAGAGGGAGGCTCTCGAACACTTTTTATTTAGACGACAGCCGCTTTGCCAAGGTTCCTGGTTTCTTCTTTGGATTCGTGCGTTCACGCCTGTCAGATGATCCGGACATTCTTATGCCTTGGGGCGACCGATCACCGGATATTGGGGATCGTTAAATCCAAATCCCGTGTGTTCGCCCGGAGGAACGAGGCGGTCGATTTCGTCCAGTGCGTCCTGTTCGATTTCCCATCCCAGGCAGCCCAGGTTGTCCTCCAGGTGTTCCATGGTGCGAGGGCCGACAATGGCGGCGGTGATAATGGGATTGGCAAGCGCCCAGTTGAGCGAAAATTGGGTCATGGTTTTGCCGTGGGCATCTGCCAGGGGTTTGAGCTTTTGGGCCACTTCGAAGCTCTCATCTCGCAGTTCGGTTACCAGTATGCGTCTATCTTTCCGGTCTGCACGTGAGCCTTCGGGAGGGTCCTGTCCGGGGAGGTATTTACCAGCAAGGACACCGCGGGCAAGGGGGCTGTAAATCATCACGCCGACGCCGTGCGCCTGGCACATGGGCAAGAGTTCGACCTCGGGATCTCGGTTGACGATGTTGTAGAGGGGCTGGACAGCCACCATGGGCGGATAGCCTCGTTTATCGCTGGTCCAGAGGGCTTCGCAGAGTTGCCAGCTATAGAAGTTGGAGCAGCCCAGGTAGCGAATTTTGCCCTGGGAGACCAGGTCGTCCAGAGCACGGAGCGTTTCTTCGATCGGCGTGACGTAGTCGGGGCGGTGCAGAATATAGAGGTCGATGTAGTCGGTGTTGAGGCGCCGGAGGCTGTTTTCGACTTCGTTGAGAATATGATAGCGGCTCAAGCCCTGGTCGTTGATGCCTTCGCCCATAGGGCCGCAGACCTTGGTGGCAATAAAGACCTGATCGCGCTTGTCCTGGATGGCTTTGCTCAGGATGCGTTCCGATTCGCCGGCATTGTAGACATTGGCGGTGTCGATGAAGTTGATCCCAACGTCGATTGCCCGGTCGATGATGCGCAGAGAATCGGCTTCGTTGGTGGCGTCGCCAAACATCATGGTGCCCAGGCAAATGCGGGAGACTTTGGGGCCGTTTTTCCCAAGGGTAGTATAATCCATGTTTCGCACTCCTTCACATTAGTAGGTATCGTCGAGGACGTTTGCAAAATAACACAATTTGAGGGGGGATCAATACATATCTAAAATCTTCTTGACATTCGGGCATCTAATTACGTATTATTTTTAATAAACTATACGTATCAATTTTGCGCTAAAGGAGGCCAAAATGGCTGTTAAAAAGCTGACCCTGAGTGCTCCGGAGGAAGTCATCGCGGATGCCAAGCGAATCGCGGCAAAGAAAAGGACCAGTGTTTCGGCACTTTTTGTCCGGCTTTTTCGGACTGTTGACCAGGAATTCGATCCCACAGATTCGCTGGGGCCGATTACGCTCCGCGCATCCGGAATCGTGAAGTTACCGATCGATCGAACGGAAAGAGGGCTGCTCGAAGACGCGCTCAATGAGAAATATGGGGCTCGGTGATGATCGTGCTGGTGGACACGAATGTCTTGCTGGACGTGCTTGCACGCCGCGAACCCCACTATCAAGCCTCAGCACAGGTATGGACGCTTGCGGAGTGCGGGGAAATTACGGCGTTTATTTCAGCGATCAGCTTCAACCATATTTACTACATCCTTCGGAAAGCCGAAAGCAAGACAGCGGCTTACAATGCGTTGAAACTGTTGCGGAATGTGTTCGAATCCGTAGCCCCAGATGCCAAGATTATCAATCAGGCCATTGACTCGGCTTGCGATGACTTCGAGGACGCCATCCAGTTCCATTCTGCCGTCCGGGTTGGGGCCCATGTCCTGATCACTCGCAATCCGAACGACTTCCCACAGTCATCCGTGGCCATTGCGACGCCCGAGGAGTTTCTGAAAATACGGGCAGAACATCACGCGGCCACGGATCATGAAGAAGACGCCTGAATTTCGGGTTCTAAGAAATTGGGAATTATAGAATTACAGGAATCATGCTTGAAAACAGAAAGGTCTGATGGTATATTAATCTGGAATGGTTCGGCCACTAAAAAGAGGAAGACCTGATTGAATTCGCAGATAGCAGAATATGGGAGCTGGCCCCACCCGGAGAATGCGCAATGAAATGGTCCGAAGTCATTGAAGATAAGACACTACAGGATCTTCCCTATAAAATAGAACTCAATGAATGGGGCAATATCGTTATGACCCCTGCCTCAAACCGCCACGGGTTTATTCAGGCCCGAATTGCAACTGAATTGAATCAGCAGGGTGATTCGGGTGAGGCCTTTGTGGAATCTTCAATCGAAACCTCCAAAGGGGTCAAGGTCGCAGATGTGATCTGGGGGTCGAGTCGCTTTTTTAAATAAAAACGGCAGGTAAACACATATAAAGTCGCCCCAGCAAAATGCGTCGAGGGTCTTTGACCATCCCAAAAGATGGCGGTGATTGA
>JAPUJS010000109.1 GCA_027296045.1 bacterium
CAGTGAGGGGGGAGGCATTGGTGGGACTAAAGGTCGACTCCAGAACGTGAGTGGAAAAGATGCCGAAATCGTTGCCAAGGTTTTGAGGCGCCTGTTGAGAGAGGATGATAGGTTGAAAAAATAAGCAATAGTTTTTAGACAAGGAGTGGATCCATGTTCAGGCCCCACAGGGTGCATCGAGATCTTTTTTGGGCGGGCTTTTTAACCGGTATGATTGCAGGCGGCACGCTGGGTGTTTTACTGGGGTCGGAGGTTGGCCGGAAAACACGCAAGCGAATGGAGACTGCTGCGCGGGAGGTCCGGAGTCGGCTAAATGGCGCATCTCCACCCGAAGAAGCGCAAGTGTCGACTGTGCAACAAACCTCTGACGAAGAACAAAATATCCAGGACGCAACCTGAGCAATGACGTGTTGTTTTCTTTTTCGAGCCACCTTGGGTGGTATCCCCCGGGGTGGCTGTTTTTTATCGTCTATATGGCGTTCCAATGGCTGACACCGAGCGGCTACCGATTTATGTGGTGGTTGAAAATGTGCGCTCCTTGTTTAACGTGGGCGCAATTTTTCGTACGGCAGACGGCGTGTGTGTCACCCGAATTTATCTCACCGGGTTTACGGGATGTCCACCTCGTAAAGAAATCCGGAGGGTGGCTCTGGGAGCCGAAGATGTGGTTTCGTGGACCTACTGCTGCTCGTCGCTTGAAGCCATTGAAGACCTTCACCGCCAGGGGGTTCAGGTGGTCGCTCTGGAACAGGCCGAGACAAGCGTGGATTTTCGTCGCTTTCCCTATCGGTTGCCTGTCGGATTTGTGGTTGGCCATGAAGTTGATGGGGTCCGTCCCGAAACCATGGAGGCCTGCGACGGGATCGTACAGATCCCCATGCTGGGACACAAAGTTTCGTTGAATGTTTCTGTTGCCAGTGGAGTGATGTGTTACGAGTTGCTCCGGGTGGCTCAAAATCTGGGTGCAGAGTACGATGGCGGTGGATCAGACACAGACGCGCATTGAGGCGCTGAAAGGTGAGAACCAACATTTAAAGGCAGAAGTCCAGCGGCTGAAGGAAGAGAACCGCCGGTGGGCGCGGTTGGCCGGCACCGATGGATTGACCGGATTGCCAAACAAGATTTCTTTTATGCGAGTCCTGGTTCCACAGGCGCTTCAAAAGGCCGCAGAGGCGGGCGAGTCTATCGGGTTTATTTTGATGTCGGCCGATAATCTGGGTGTGATCAACGAAACGCATGGACGTGCAGCCGGAGACCAAATCATTCGCGGGGTCTCCACGCTTCTGGAATCCATTTTGGATGCATCCGACAAGTTGGGCCATCTGGACGGCACCCACTTTGCCGTCGTATTATCGCCTGCCGATCTGGACCAGGTTCGCGGGCGGGCAAACATGCTTCGCGCTCGCATTCGTGCCCATGAATTTCCGTGTGGGGACGGAACGGCACAGGTCATGGTGAGTGCCGGTATTGTCGCCTTAAAGTTGGAAAACGATCTGGACGAAAAGTCTGTTGGAGAGACTATTTTTCAAAGCCTGAACGAGGCCCTATATCAGGCCAAGGCATCGGGGGGGAACCAGGTTTGGGTGGTGGAAAACGACCCCCTTCCTCATTCTGAGTGAAAGGAAGCGTCTCTATGAGAAAAGGCTCCTGTGTTGTGGTCTGTTTTCTCATGTTTGTCCTGGCCGGGCGGGACCTTCATGCAGCAGAATCGGGTGTTTTCTGGATGGCCGAAGGCCCGATGGCAGCAGATTTTGACGGGAACGGAGTGGTCGGGTTTGCCGATTTTCTGATTTTCCTGAAGAGTTTCAATGCCCAGGAAGGGGACGAGGCATTTGATGCCCGGGCGGATCTGGACGGCGACGGTACGGTTCACTTTAGCGATTTTCTGTCGTTCAGTTCGTCCTATGGTCAATCGCAGGACCCAGCGTTGCCAGCGACAGACGCGGGATTTGTGGTTTACGTGGCCGACTCGGACGATAGTTCGGTGGGTGTGTTTGATTACGATTCCCACCTGGTGATTGATTATCTGCCCTTTCGGGGGCCCGGAGGGGTGGTGGTATCCAGCGACCAGCAGTGGATTTATGTGTCCGAGGTGTTTGGGTTTTTTAAACTGGACTTGCAGCACCAGGTTGTGTTCAGTGTGCCCACCGAATCTCGGGGGAAAATTGCGTTGAACCCAGACGAAACCCTGGCCTATGTAACGGACCAGGCGCGGGATCGGTTGCGGATTGTGGATCTGGTGGCCGGAGTAACGCTGGATTCGATTGAAGTGGGAGACCGGCCCATTGATATAAAGATGACGCCGGATGGGAAAAAGTTGTATACGGTTAATCAGACCGGTCGAGATGTGACGGTGATCGATGTGGCGGGGAAAACGGTGATGGGACAGATTGTGATTGGATCGATTCCGGGAGAGATTGAAATTACGCCCGACGGGACCCGGGCTTATGTGACCAGCCTGGATCGGGGCGTGATCTCGGTTTTGGATCTTCAAAGCGATCGTGTGGTAGGCGGGATTCAATTGGATCAAGACCGTGCGTTTGGGGCGGAGTTTTCGCCGGATGCAGAAACCCTTTATGTGTCCGCCGACGGTACCCTGCTGGCCATCAACGTCAGCCGCAACCTGATTTCCCGCACCCTGCGTATCTCCGAAAATTCCAGTGTGCTGGCCATTTCGCCCGACGGGACTCGGGCCTATGTCTCGACGTTTGGCATACAGGAGGGTGGTCCGGCCCTCACGGTTGTGGACCTGGAAAACTGGCGGGTTATGGGACGGATGCGAGGCTGGGCTTTCCCCAGGCAGATTGCCTTTCGACGGGTGCCTTCCAGGCAAGGGTCACAATAAATAAATAGAATTCCAGGTTCCGAGTTCCGGGTTTTCAGACTTGAACTCAGAACTCGGAACTGTTTTTATCCTATTCTGCGCCCCAGGGCCACAATTTCCCAAATAAAGCAGTCCGAAAAACCGGCTTGATCGAGTTGGGTTTGAAATTGTTGCCAGGCTTCGAGATCGGCAAATTCGAGCAGGGAGAAATATTGCCAGGCTTCTTCTTCTGGCTTTTTAATTCCATATATCTTGTAGATTTTTTCGCCCAGGCATTTTTCCCAATCTTTCAAGGTTTTGGGGTTTGTGAAGTCGAGATTGCCTGTCGGATGGGTCTCCGGTTCGTCTCGTTTAAAAATCAAGAGTGCCCCCAGGGGCTGCGACCGGGTGGATGGTTTTGTGGTTGCAACCGGAGCCCGGTTGTCCAGTAATTTGAGCATAGGCCCTCCTATTGTGTATGGACAACCAGAGTGGTCCGCAAGAAGTGTACCACATGACAGACTTGATTCTAACTTGCTTTATTACTAATATTTAGTCAATATATACGCGGCAATGCGATTTCGCTATCGGATGGTGGTTATTCGCCAAACATGTTGATTTTGCGCCATATTCGACCAGTTGAGGGTTTTGTTATGGGTAAGCGTCGCAAATCCGGATTGTTGGACAAGCTGTTCCGGCCCTGGAAAACAAACCGTGTCACCCTGACCCAGCCGGGCAAAAAACAGGCACCGATGCGGAAGGGCAAACGCGCCAAAAAGACGGTTAAAAAAGTTAAAAAAATTGCTGCACCTCTGAGTGCCAAAGAAAG
>JAPUJS010000011.1 GCA_027296045.1 bacterium
GTGTGTCTTCCGGCATTGATGGGTTGGGGGAACGGATTTCCGGAAATGCGTCTCCTGAAGATCTGGAGACGATGTTTCAGTTGATTTATTTGACCTTCACGGCGCCCCGGGCAGACCGCACGGCATTCAAGGCGTTTCAAAGTCGGTTGCGGGGGTTTTTGGAAAATCGGGGTGCCCGACCAGAAACCGCATTTGCGGACACGCTCAGCGTCACCTTGTTGCAGTATCACCTTCGGGCACGTCCCTGGTCTGAATCCATGTTGGACGAATTGGATTTGCAGCGCTCGTTCGATATTTATCAGGAGCGATTTGCAGATGCGAGCGATTTCACGTTCTTTTTTGTTGGAAATTTTGACCCCCCCAAGCTGAAGCCGCTGGTGCAGGTTTATCTGGGCGGATTGCCCTCGTTGGGCCGTCGAGAAACCTGGAAAGATGTGGGGATGCGCTATCCGAAAGGTGTGATTGAAAAAACGGTTTGGCGGGGCCAGGAACCCAAGAGCCTGATTCGAATGGTGTTTAGCGGTCCGTTTGAATGGTCGTGGGAAAATCGGTATGCGCTTGGTTCGATGCGGCATGCTTTTGAAATCAAGCTCATGGAAGTTTTGCGGGAGGATCTTGGGGGCACCTATGGCGTGGGAGTCGGGTCTTCGAGGTCTCACTATCCAACATCCGATTACTCGCTTTCGATTACCTTTGGTTGCAATCCCGAGCGTGTTGAAGAATTGACCCAGGTGGTCTTTTCTCAGATCGACAGCCTGAAGCAAGTCGGTCTTCCCCAATCTTATATTGACAAAGTGAAAGAGATCCAGCGTCGGGACAATGAGACGGATTTGAAGGAAAACGGGCACTGGTTGAGCACGCTGCGGTTTTATTATTACCACCATGAAGATCCGCATAACCTGTTGAAAGTTGGAAACCGAATCGACAGCCTGACCCCCGAGGTTGTTCAAGAGGCGGCACAGAGGTATTTTGATTTAGAAAACTATGTAAAGGTCGTTTTAAAGCCGGGGAAAACAGAAACTCCTTAATCCATACGACCCAGGAGGTGGGTGTGGACTCGCGTGATATGTGTGAAACGAATCGCTTAAAAGAATCGGTTTATCCCGGCCGGGGGATTGTGATTGGGCAGACGCCGGATGCGAAACATCTGGTTCAGATTTACTGGATTATGGGACGAAGCCCGACCAGCCGAAACCGGGTTTTTGTGACAGAAGGGGAGTTTGTGAAGACCGATTTGGTGGATCCAACTCAAGAAGTAGATCCGCTCACTTTATACTATCCCATGAAGCATCTGGATCAATACCATATTGTAAGCAATGGGGATCAGACCGATACGGTGTACGATGCCTTATTGCAGCGTGGTTCTTTTGAAGTGGCCCTGAGAACTCGAACTTACGAGCCCGATGGGCCTATCTTTACGCCCAGGATTTCGGGTCTGGTAGATTTGGGCGGGCACGAACCGGTGTATCGGCTTGCGATTTTAAAACCCAATGGCCCGGACAGTGAGATTTGTATTCGACATTTTTTTGAATACGAATCGCCTGTTGCAGGTCTCGGGCACTGTATGACGACGTATGAAGACGATGGAAATCCGCCGCCTCGATTTGTCGGAGAACCGTTTCGGGTGGAACTAAAAAATGACCTGGACGAAATAGCCAATTTCTATTGGAATTTGTTACATGCCGATAACAAGGTGGCGATGGTGGTGAAGTTGATTGATCCGGAGACACAGATGACGGCTTTGAAGATTGTAAATCGGTATTAGGGTATGGCTGCCTGGTATGAAGACGATCAATTTTGGCAAATATTCTATCCTGCCATGTTTGGAGAAGTCCGCTGGCAGATTGCCGGTGAGGAAGTCGATGGTGCCTTGGGCATTCTGGGTGTGGAGCCACCGGCCGATGTGCTGGATTGTTGCTGTGGTCCGGGACGACATGCACTATCGCTGGCACAAAAGGGGTATCGCGTGACGGGGGTGGATCGTGCGGCACCTCTGTTGGAAATTGCTCGGGAGAAAGCCCGGGAAAATGGGGTGTCGGTCGAGTGGGTCCAGGAAGATGTGCGGACATTCCGCCGTGCGGGACAGTTTGATATTGCATTGAGTTTGTTTACCTCATTCGGATATTTTGAAAATCCTGTAGAGGACCGAACGCTGTTGGAAAATCTGCACGCTTCTTTGCGCCCCGGTGGGAAGCTGTTGATGGATCTGTCGGGTAAGGAAGTGCTGGCCAAGATGTTCCAGTCTCGCCATTGGCGGGAACTGGAAGACGGAATATTGATGCTGGAGGAACGGACGCTGGAAGGGGGATGGGAACGGATTCACAACCGGTGGGTGCTGATTCGGGACGGGGAGCGATACGAACAGCGATTCACGATTCGGCTTTATTCGGGTGTCGAATTGAAGGCATTGATGCTGGCAGCCGGATTTTCATCTGTCAACCTGTATGGCAATTTGAATGGGGAGCCATACGATCAAAACGCACGACGGCTGGTTGCCGTGGGCACCAAGTGAGGAAATATGGCGATAGATCAGGTGAAGGCATTGACCTTTGATGTATTCGGTACGGTGGTAGACTGGAGAACGACCGTGATTCGGGAAGGCAGAGCATTGGGGGAGGCAAAGGGGCTGACTGTCGACTGGGAAGCATTTGCGGATGCGTGGCGTGGTGGGTATGGCCCTTCGATGAATCGGGTGCGGACGGGCGAACTTCCATGGACAAAGATTGACGATTTGCATCGAACGATTCTGGATGTGTTGCTGGAAAAATTCGAGATCACGGGGTTGAGCGAGGAAGAGAAGGTGCATTTCAACCGGGTGTGGCATCGTCTGGACCCCTGGGCCGACTCCGTTGGAGGGTTGTTGCGTCTGAAAAGCCGATTTGTGATTGCAACCCTGTCCAATGGGGATGTGGCGTTGTTGACGAATATGGCCAAGCATGCGGGATTGCCCTGGGATTGTGTTTTGTCGGCGGAACTGGCGCGGCATTATAAGCCGGATCCGGAAGCTTATCGGACGACTGCAGGTCTTCTGGGGGTTGAACCGGATGAGGTGATGATGGTGGCCGCTCATCCGGGCGATTTAAATGCGTCGGCGAAGGTGGGGTTTAAGACCGCCTATGTGGATCGGCCTTTGGAACGGCCTGGACGGGAAAAAGGGCTGGTGGCTGAGGGAGATTTCGATTTTGTTGCGAAAGATTTTCACGATCTGGCAGATCAACTGGAGTGTTAGGTCATGAACCAACCAATTGACGTTGCATTTGGACAGGGGTCGATTTCTATTGGGGCAGACCCCGGCCTGGCGAAGTGGGAAGTGATTCGGCCCGCCTATGAGCAGGCACTGGCCCATCCAAAGGAACGGTTTCTGGAGGCGGTCCGGCAGCCGATTGGGGCGAAACCCTTGCGAGAGCTGATTCGGCCGTCCGATCGGGTTTTGATTAGCACGTCAGACGGGACCCGACCGGTTCCCAACCGACAGTTGATCCCCTGGCTTTTGGAGGAACTTCCAGTGCCGGAAGAACAGGTGACTGTGATGCTGGGGACCGGAACACACCGGGCAAATACGTTGGAAGAGATAGAAGGCATGTTTGGGGCTGAACTGATGAAGCGCGTGGAGATTTTGAATCACGACGCATTTGAAGCGTCCCGAAATAGCCTGGTTGGAAAAACCGAAAGTGGAACACCTGTGTATCTGGACAAGGCTTATTTGGAAGCGGATAAGCGGATTGCGGTCGGGTTTATCGAGCCTCATTTTTTTGCGGGATTTTCGGGTGGACCCAAGGCGGTTGCTCCAGGTCTGGCGGGGATTGAGACCATTTTTCGGTTGCATCGATCGGAGCTGATTGCGCATCCAAAGAGTACATGGGGTGTGCTGGAGGATAATCCCCTGCACCGGGAAATCCGAGAGGCCGTATCGCTTTGTCCGCCCGATTTTATGGTCAATGTGACACTGAATGCAGACAAGGCTATCACCGGGTTTTATGTGGGGGATTATGGGGAGGCGCATGCAAAAGGGTGTGCCGAGGTGAAGGATTCGGCCATGGTGGCTGTGGACGAAGTCTTTCAGGTGGTGGTTACGTCGAACAGCGGGTTTCCACTGGATCAGAATTTGTATCAGACGGTGAAGGGGATTTCTGCGGCGGCCCGGATTGTTGATGAAGTAGGGTCCATTCTGGTGGCCAGTGAATGTCGTGACGGGGTGCCGAATCATGGAAATTTTGCCAGTTTGATGCACACGGGAACTTCACCGGAGGATGTGTTGCAAGCGGTTCACGACCAGGAGCCGATTCTGGATCAGTGGCAGGCGCAAATTTTAGCAGGGATTCTGGAACGGACCGATGTGACGGTGTATTCTAAAATGGACCGGGATGAGATCGAGGCGTGCAAGCTTTCGGTGACCGATGATTTGGAACAGACCCTTCGGGAGCAGATTGAAGCGGCAGGTTCGGGCGTTCGTGTGGCCGTTTTGCCGGACGGGCCGTTGACCATACCCTCTGTGGAGGGGCGTTGAGTTGGCCGATCTGTTGCGAAAAAGCCATACGGCGGTGATGGAACGCAACCAGATTTGGTCGGGGTCTTTTGAAACCGAGCCTTACGAAGCCGGATGGGCGAGCGAGGCGATTTTTTTTGTGCGCACCCTGTTCCCGAAGGGGTTCAAGTGGGAAAGGCGTCGGTCATTGGATATGTGCAGGATCAACGTTCGATGCGCATTTTAGGTGCCTTTGGTGTGGACTTGGGTTCTCGAACGGGATCATAAGGTGGGAGAAAATCGATGCCGTCTGTAGATATGCCACTGGAAGAACTGGTTGATTATAAACCCGATCAAACCAAACAGGAAGATTTTGACGCATTCTGGTGCCGGTCGGGTGCAGAAAGTAAAAAAGTACCTCTAAACCCTGTGTTTATACCGGTCGAGGATGTTTTACCGCTTGCCAGGGTGTATGACGTGGCGTTTGATGGAGTG
>JAPUJS010000110.1 GCA_027296045.1 bacterium
TATTGCAATTGGATCATCGGACAGAAAAGAGGCAGCCGATCTAAATCTTTCGGCTGCCTCTTTTCTGATGTGTAAACCCCGATTTCATCTCCGCGGATCAACGGCCTTTGTATATGAAATCAAGCGCAACCTTCAGACAACCCGATACTTCTTCACGGCGTCCAGATCCAGTTCGCACCCCAATCCCGGTTGATCAGGCACGACAGCACCCCCGTCCTCAAATTCCAATCCAGCTACGATCAAATCATCTTCCCGCGTCCAACTCCCCACAAAATCACTCGGCAGCACACAATTCCTTGGCACACTGGCGGCGTGCAAATACGACATCTCCATAATCCCCAGGTCGTTCCCCGACCCGTGCCAGATCGGAATACCCGCCGCATCGGCAATGGCGGCATTGTGAACAAACCGGTACATACTCCCGCCCAGATTCATGTAATCCACCGCTTCCGCCTTAATCGCATTGATGATATCGTGTGGATTGGCCAGATGCAACGCCACCGGAATCGTTGTCGCCTCCCTCAATTGCCGGTACCAGTCCAGATTCCACTTGGCCATCGGATCTTCCAGCACGCCAACATTGCCCAATCTCTCAAATTCCCGTGCCAGCGCAATCGCCTCCGACGGCCGATAGAACCGCTGATTGGGATCCACCGTACACTTAAACGACACATCCGTCGCCTCCAGAATCGCCTGAATACGATCCACCATCGGCTCGTCCGACGTACACTTCATCTTCACCCCGTGGAACCCGCGTTCAAACCCGATCCGTGCATTCTCTGCCGAATCTTCCGGTGTCTGGTGTCCAATCCAATAATCCGCCGGCACCCGATCTCTGAACGCCCCGCCAAGAAGCGCGTGAACCGGCACGTCTCTCGCCTTGCCCACAATATCGTAAACCGCCATTTCAAACGCTTCATACGCCGGACCGGACGGCCACCCCGACAAACCTTCCCAGTTACGCGTCCCCTGTGACGGAGGCCTGTGCGGCGCGACTTCGCTAAACACGTGCTGAAGGCTCAACCGCAAAGGATCTTTCCCTTTCAGAAGCTGAAACCCCTCCTGCACCTGCTCAACCGGACACCCCCGCGATGTCTCTCCCAGACCAGAGATTCCCTCATCCGTCTGGAGACGAATAATGTGCTTCGGAACCTGATCCCACCCGGCCTGTCCAAATTCCGCGCTGTGCACCCGCCCCGGAATCGTCGGCACCACAACCGTCCAGACATCCATACCTGTAATCTTCATAGAAAATCTCCAAGGTAATATTGCAAAATGCTTTGCGATATTCACGCATGATGAGTTGATCAAATAAATCAGTTATCGCCTTGTGCGATCCTGCTACCCCCGCACCGGATAATCCGACACCTCTTCCATCTCGATCACCCGCATCGACCGCCATTTTCCCCCTCGAAACCGGAACAGAAACACGATTGCCATGGTGACGATATAGACCGTCACAAAAATCCAGGACACGTAAATATTCGTCTGATACACCACAACAGCCAGATAAGTCGGTATCACCATCAGTGTAAAAGAAGCCACCGAAGACACCCACATCACAAACCGGGTATCGCCGGCTCCTTTCACCGCAGCAGAAAAGACAATATAAATCGCATCAAAAACAGAATATACCGCCACGAAGCGAAGCAAAAGAATGGTGATTTCTCGAATGGGCTCAAAGGTTGCCGGGTCAGCATGTGCGGCAAATGGGTTCAGGAACAGGTTTGGAACCCCCACAAATCCTGCCGACATAATCAACATGTAGACCACGCTCAAATGGAGAGACGACCAGGAACTGCGTTCGGCCAGATCGGGCCGGTCTTTTCCCAGATACTGACCCACCAGCGTCGACACGGCAATGCCCGTGCCCAGCATGGGTAAAAAGGCCAGCGTATTGATGTTAAAGGCCAGATTGGTTGCGGCCAGGGGTACCTTGCCCAACCGACCGACCAGCAAAATAAACAGGGTGAACCCGGAAATTTCCAGGACAAAATGGACCCCGTTGGGGGCACCGAAACGCATCAGTCGACGAAAGAGCGCCCCATCATATCGCCACCCCTTCAGCGTGTGGTAGGTCTCTCGAAAACGACGCCGAAACATCAGCAAAAGAAATAAAAAAGCACCCAGAAAGTGGGACACTACCGTTGCCCACGCAGCACCCTTAATTCCCCACTCTGGAAACCCCCAGTGCCCGAAAATCCAGGCATAATCCAGCACCACATTCAAGCACACCGCCACGACGTTCACCCACAACACCGTCCAGGTATCGCCACGACCGGTGAAAAACGAAGACACTGCGGCCTTCAGAATACCGGGAAAGCCCATCAGGCAGAAGATCTGAAAGTAGATCACCTCCAGAGGCCGGATGGCCGGATCGTGACCCACCAGATCGAAAATCCATGGCGCAAGGGGAATCAAGCCCAGCAGAAGAATGCCTGAACCCAGAGAAAAATAGATCCCCTGCCACATCGCTGCCCCGACCCGCTGCTTTCTTCCGGCCCCGTCATACTGCGCGACAAAGGTATTTACATAGCTTGCTGTGCCAATAAAAAAACTGGCAAAAGTGAAATTTAAAACCCCGGCAGGAAGTGCTGCAGCCAGAGTATCCCAATCGTACCAGGTCAGAAACATCCGGTCGATAAACTCCAGAATGCTCCATGACCCCATACT
Organism: bacterium; assembly: GCA_027296045.1. GTDB lineage: Bacteria > Latescibacterota > UBA2968 > UBA2968 > UBA2968 > JAPUJS01. Next base: position 2,674 of record JAPUJS010000110.1, read on the forward strand.
CAAGATCAGGGGACCTGCGACTTTCAGAACCTCCCGGTACCCACCCTCACGCCGCCACAGTTCTCCCATTACACCCCCACTTTAGGTCGCAAATCACCCATTTTCTATCTGCAATTTGCAATCCATCTCATCTATCGCCATGGGACCTCCACCCCCAACTCATCTGCCATATCCTCCAAACTCCCCACATGCCGTTTATGCATCGGAATCCCACTCTTGCTCCAGGCCTCCTTTTTCAACCACTCCATCTCACCCGGCAGATAGATCCGATCCACCCCATCTTTGCGCCTCGAATTCCGCACCGTCTGAATCATCCGATCCATTTCCGCCGTAAATTCCTCCAGCGGAATAAAGTTGTCCACCTTAATCGCCTGAAAAAATTGGCTCGCATTCTGCTGTCCGGCAAACTCCTCCCCCACTCGATTCACCGTTGCCAGCCCCATAGGTAAAATCCCACTGAGCACGTCCATCAGCAAATTATACGCCGACCCCTTCGGCCCATTGGAGCCCCCGGCAGGCAGCAGGACGTGAGCCTGGTGGGGATCGTCCGTCGGATTGCCATCCTCGTCCAGCACCCAATCCATGTGCAGTTTCTTTCCATACATCCGCATCGTGCCCACACGCCCCCACGCCGACACCCCCGAAGCCATGTCCAGGACCAGAGGATATTCTTCCCCGGCAGGCACCGCATGGGCAAGGCCGTGGTTCCCCATCACCCGTTCAGTCCCGCCAAAGGGCGCCACCCCCTTACTGCTGCTGGACACGGCAAATCCGATCATCCCGTGTTCTAGCGGCATTGTCGCATAACAGGCTGCAGCGCCATAATGCCGACTGTGGATCACACTGGCAATCCCAACACCCGTTTCATTGGCCTTCCCAATCGCCTTTTGCATCGCCCGCACCGAAGCCAGGTGGCCCATACACCCGTCGCCATCCACCATCGCATAGGAAGGCCCTTCTTTGATGACCCGCACCTCCGGCTTTGGATTGGTATGTCCTCCCAGGATTCTTCGGATATATCCCGGAAGCGCACGGGTGCCGTGCGAATGCACACCACGCACATCTGTTTCTACCTGCAGGTCTGCCATCAATTCGGCATCCCCTTCCGGAACGCCGGCCCCCCCATACAGCCGCCTGGCCAGACGATGCAGATCTTCGACCTGAATCACCACTTCGTCTTCGGTCGGTTCGAGTCTGAGCACATGTTCTCCATCCACTGCCATTTCCAACCCTTTCACGAATAGGTTTAAGATTTTCTCTTTGTTTTACCGTCTGAGAAGCCTATTTTTAAGCTTTCCTGGAATCCATTCATTTGAAACCAGAGGAAAAGATGCCATGAAATTTGACTTTGTTGTCATCGGAGGCGGCAGCGCCGGTTATGCCGCTGCCCGAACCGCAGTTGAATTGGGCGCCAGCGTAGCCATTGTCGACAAAGGCCCTCTGGGCGGGCTGTGCATCCTCCGAGGGTGTATGCCCACCAAAACCATGTTGCGCTCTTCCGACATTATGTCGCTGATGCGCCGGGCCAAAGAATTTGGTCTTGGTGCAACCAACCTGAAGGCCAACCTGGCAGCCATCAACGACCGCACAAACGCCCTGGTCAAAGAGTTCGCAGACTACCGGATCGAACAGCTCAAAAGTCCACGGTTCACGCTCTTGCGAGGTCGTGCCCGATTTGAGTCGGCAAAAAAAATCCGCGTCGGCTCCAAAACCATCGAAGCCAGAAGCTTCCTGATCAGCACCGGTTCTGTGGCCAGTCATGTTGCCATCCCAGGTTTGGATGAGGTCGGCTACATCACCAGCGACGAAGCCCTTAATCTGCGAAAACTTCCCAAATCCATGATCACCCTTGGAGGGGGCGCAGTGGCCACGGAACTGGCCCAATTCTTCAACCGCCTGGGCACAAAATCGACCCTTATTCAGCGCAGCAATCACATCTTGAGCAGTTCAGACGAAGACCTCGCCCGTCCTATCGAAGCCCGGTTTCGGGAAGAAAACATGGAGGTCTACACCGGCACACACCTGACCCATATGTCCAAAGAAAAGGGCAAGCCCACCGCCCACTTCACGCACGGTGGAAAAACCCGACGCGTGTCGGCAGACGTTATCTTCCAGGCCCTGGGTCGGGTCCCAAACCTCGAGGGGCTTCACCTGGAAGAAGCAGGTGTCCAGGTGGAAAACAGACGTATTCTGGTCGACAAACAGATGCGCACCTCCGTCCCTCACATCTTTGCAGCCGGCGACTGCGTCGGCCTCTATGAAATCGTACACATTGCCATTCAGCAGGGCGAAATTGCCGGACACAACGCGATCAAAGGGACCCGTAAAAAAGAAATCGACTATCGACTCAAGGCCGAAGTCGTCTTTACTGACCCTCAATTGGCTTCGGTGGGTCTCACCGAAAAGGAATGCCAGCAACAGCACATTCCCTATCTGGTCGAGTCCTATCCCTTTGACGACCACGGAAAATCCATGGTCCTGGGCGAACTGCACGGATTTGTCAAATTGCTCTGCAATCCCGAAACGGGCGAAATCCTCGGCGGCCACATCGTCGGCCCCGAAGCCAGTGAACTCTTCCACGAACTCATCGCCGTTATGTATTACCACGGCACGGTTCAAGACCTCATGAACATCCCCCACTATCACCCCACGCTGGCCGAAATTCTGACCTATCCGGCCGAAGACCTGGCCGAACGGATTCAGTCTTCTTGATGGAGAACGGGTTTCAACTTCCGGGCAACCATAATCGCAAACGGAATAAAAAACAGGGCCACCCGAAACAGATTCCGATAGGAAATCCAGGCCACAAGCACCCCTGCCAATATCGGAAGCAGGCCTTGCGGAAACATGAACATATTCATAAAACTGGTATAGGTGGGCCGCCGTTCTGGGGGCGCAATATCCAGCACATAGGTCATCCGCCCGGTATACATCCCACTCTGGGCGGCACCTGAAAACACAAAAGTAAGCCCGTAAATCAGGATCCGCTGGTTGACCTCGGTGCCCCAGACCCAGACGGTGCGGTCGGGCACATAAACAATCAACAGCGGCACCAGAACGGACAGAGCCAGCAGACAGGTGCCGTACATAAATAGGGCTTGATTTCCCTTATAACGACCCACCCACGCCCAGGCCACATTGGAAAAAACAGAGCTAAACTGCATCGCCGTGATAAACATCCCCACATAGGCCGTTCCCATTCCCAATTCTGTAATCCCATAGGGCACGTAAAACGGCCCGGCCATCATGCTGAACCCCCACAAAATCTGCACAATGCACAGGCGTCTGAAATTGACGTCGTCTTTCATGATCTTCAGGCCACTGACCAGATAATCCTTTAGAGGAAGCCGGTGCCGGATCGTCTTTTCAATGGGCTCTCGAATCATTCTAAAGGTCAACACGGCCAAACCGGTACCCACGCCCGACAGGATAAACAACAAAGCATAATTATCGGGAAACACCAACTCGCTGCGTTCGCTCAGGATATAAGAAATCAGAATTCCGGCCGCCATGGACATGCCCCCACCTGCAAACCGGCGATAAGCAAACACCTTTGCCCGTTGGGAGGCCGGAATCGCCTTGCCCATGATATCCATCCAGGGCACACTCATCACACCCATCATCGAGGTTCCCAGAGCATATAAAATCATAAATAGCGTCAGAAATAGTGTGGGATCCCCCCTCCCCAATAAAACGGTTAGAATTCCCACTAGAATCCACATCACGCTCCGGGCCGACCCGGCCAGAATGAGCAGGGGCATCTTCCGGGGCTTGGGTTCGATCACACGGGAAATAAAGACCTGTGGCCAGGCCCATCCCATCCGCATCAAAGCCCCTGCCATCCCCACCAGGATACTGGAAGTCGTCAATGTCTGCACAAAAGCAGGCATCACCAGATCGGAACTGATAAACGTGTAGGCCATCATCACCATCCCACCGTTTATCACCAACAGCTTGCCATTGTGCCGATAATCCTTTTCCCGCCGCTGCTCCATCGTCACATGGAAGATGGACGTGTTTTCATCGATGCTGGCAAATTCACGCATGTCCCACCCCAGCAGTCAAATCCCTAAATGCCAATGGCATACCCATCCCTTCTCGGATCTGCTCCGCCCATCATTGCCCCTGAGTCGGCATCTACAACAATGCCCTGTGCCCCACCCACAACGGGAGACCATTCAGGCAATTTTTCAATTCGGTGACCCCGTTTTTCCAATCCGTCGCGAATCGTGGCTGGCACCCGTGTCTCCATATACACCCGTGCGCCCGCTTCAAACATACGGAACCGGGGCGCTTCGATGGCTGCCTGGATATTCATCCCATAGTCCAAAAAATGGATCAGAAATTGTGTGGTTGTCTGCTGAATCCCCCAGCTCCCCGGCGTTCCCAGCGCCGATACCAGATTTCCGTCCTTGAAAATCTGACAGGGCGACAGACACATATCCACCTTTTTATGCGGCGCAATACAATTGGGACTTTCCGGCACCAGATCTCCCCATTTAATGAAATTGTTTAAAAACATACCCGTCTCGCCCAGAATCATCCCCGACCCGAATCCCGACCCCAAACTCTGGGTAATGGCAACCGCATTGCCCTCGGCATCGACCACGTCAAAATGAGTGGTACATTCGTTGGTCCAATCCGGTTCCTGTCCCGGGGCGACCTCACCGGGAATCCGGGTGGTCTCATAATATTCCCCCCGGTTCATCGCTGCCCGTTCCCCAATCAACTGCCGACGTTTGTCCGCATAGGCTTTCGACAACAAGCCATCGATCGGTGGATTCTCAGCCGCCGCATATTCCACCCGATCTGCATTGGCCAGTTTAATGGCCTCAATAAACAGGTGCAGTGCCTCCTCTGCAAGGTGCCCTATCTCGGAAAGCGCATCGTGCTCCAGCAGATTGAGCGTCTCCAGAATTTGAAACCCCGCACTGGGCGGTGGCGGACAATACACGTCATATCCCCGATACGATGTCGACACCGGATCCACCCACTCGGGTTTAAAATCGGCCAGATCTTTTTCTGAGAGCAGGCCGCCTTCCTGTTGTACAAAACCAACCATCTCCCTGGCCAGATCCCCCCGATAAAAGACATCCGCTCCACCTTCTATCACCCGCCGGTAGCTTTTTGCCAGGTCTTTCTGTATCAATACTTCTCCCGGCAATAGTGCCCGTCCCCGGCTCAAAATCACCCGCGCCCCGGTGGGCAAGATATGCCCCACATTACTGCCCATAAAGGTTGCATTTTTCACCGTCACAGCAAACCCATTGTCGGCCAACTCGATGGCAGGTTGGAATACTTTTTCGGGCGGCATACTGCCATAGGTAGAAAGCAACTCCAACCATCCCCCACAGGCGCCAGGCACCAGACACGACTTTGGCCCCCCTTCCTTCACGTCATCAGAAGGAAAATGCTCCAGGGTTGCTTCGTAAGGAGTTCGACCGCAATAATCCAGCACCCGAATTCGATTTTCTTTTTTTGAATAAATGAGTGCATACCCCACCCCAGCGATGCCCGACATATAGGGTTCCACCACATTCAACGCCCCCGCCACGGCAACAGCGGCGTCAAAGGCATTTCCCCCCTCCAAAAGCATTCGCACCCCCGCCAAGGACGCCAGGGGATGTCCGCTGGCCACCATGCCCCGGGTCCCTGTAACCGTCGATCGGTGAACCGTTCCTTCTGACGAAAAAGCCATGTGCAAACTCCCTTCCAATAGACGGACACCGTAACCAAAATGGATGCCTCCAAAATCCTACCTGCCCGCGATGCCAAGATAACACAAAAAGCGGCCTTTAATATGGGAAATATCAAAGGCCGCTGCGTCTGGATCCCAATTTATATCAGATCTCTCAGCACAGGATCATCTGGGGCCAATTCTTGAAGCCGATCTTGGAACCGCGAAACCTGTTCGCGCAAAACCTCCATCTCCTCATTGACGTCGTGCACCCGGGTGTAGAGCATTTTAATGAGGCTGGCCAGCATGTGATGGCCCAGCTGCGGGTCGTCTTCCAACAGGTCCTGGAAATCGTCTGCCTGCAACTCCAGAATCAGGGCCTCGCCCTCTGCAACAACCCGAGAAGAACGGGTCTGACCGGTAAACACGCCCATCTCCCCGATAACCCGAGTGGGTATCAATTCATCCAGCAATTTGCCATCGATCGACTCCAACCGGAGGCTGCCATCCAGCAACACAATGAGCTGTTCGTCAATCGTTTTGGATTCACAAAGCACCTCGCCAGGATTTGTCAACCGCTGGTTGCAAATCTCAATAACAGAACGGACCTGGTTGTGATCCAGATTATCAAACAGCGAAATATCCAACAAAACCTGAGCGAGTCGGGAGTCGTCGAACAATTCTGGCATGGGAACTCCTTATAGCATTCGGTCGAATAACAAAGATAAGGGGCATTTTCAATCTAAGCACACCGCGACCAGAAAGCAATACCTATCCACCTGAGAATACATTGACGATTCCTATGGGGTATGCTATATTGCCCGAACTGAATCTCAAACCATCAATTCCTTCTCAAAGTGAGGAAGTTATGGATGTGGTGTCTCTTACAAAAGAGTTCGTATCCTTTAATTCCGCCAGCCCGTTGAGCAATACCCCCGTTTCCAGAGCGATGGCCAAGTGGATGCGCAAAGCAGGGATGCAGGTTGAAGTGTTGGAATACAAAGACCCCAACGGTGTGACCAAAACCAATCTGGTGGGCAAAAAAGGGAAAGGCACCGGCGGCCTGGCGATGATGGGCCACAACGATACCGTTCCGGCCGAAGGATGGGCCTGGGACCCCTTCAAAGTGGTCCAGAAGAAAACCCGGATCTACGGCAGAGGCGTAGCCGATATGAAAGGGTCTGTGGCTTGCATGATTGCCACGGCCGCGGCATTCTCGGCACGGAACCTGAAAAAACCCATCTATGTGATCGTCACCGCCGATGAAGAAATCAACTGCGGGGGTGCCGACTATGTCGCCCGACATTCAAAAGTGCTGCACTCCTCCAAAATACGGTATGGAATCATCGGCGAACCGACCCTGCTCGACGTGGTCCACGGACACAAGGGCTCCTTTCGGGTGTATGCAACTGCAAAAGGACTTGCCACACACAGCAGTACCGGCCGGGGACGAAACGCCAACCACATCCTGATCCCCTTTCTCAACGAAATGCTATCCATTGACCGGGAACTGAAGACCCGAAAGAAATACCTCAACCCGGACTTCGATCCCCCGCATTCCACCCTGAACATTGTCATGAATGATGGGAACTCCGCCTCTAACATAACCGTTCCGTTCAGCCAGGCGACCATCAACTTCCGCCCGATGCCGGGTCAGAACTTAAGCCCGATCAGAGATCGGATCGTTCGGATGGCCAAAAAACACGGCGTTCAGATCAAGATCTCCGACAGTCTCGTTCCCCTCAACACCCCCCCCAAATCCAGAATTGTTCAGGAAGCCCTCAAAGTCACGCGAAAGCGCAAACCCAAAACAGTATCCTACGGTACCGACGGCATGATTTTCGGCAAAAATATGGAACTCGTTGTGCTCGGTCCTGGCAGCATTCAGCAAGCCCACACCATTGACGAGTGGATCGAAATCGATCAGCTCCACAAAGGCGTGGACGTCTTTTCGTCGATGGTTTCAAGATTCTGCATCGAAGACCCGGCATAACACCTTATAAAAAAACCGGGCGGTGTCCGGCATCCCGTATCGGGGGTAAAGGCACAGAAATTCCCTTTTTCAGAGACAAAAAACGGCCAGCGGTTGCTTCCACCGCTGGCCGTCTGCATGGGTAACCTGCCTGTTTACCCTCCACTGATGGCAGTCACAAAATGAATCTCAAGCGCATCGCGAACGACCGTTCGCAACCCTTCTTCGGTCACAATCCCATCTACTGCAACCGCCAGCCCTGGACGAATTCGGGTTTCGTCATCATCCATCACACGGGCTTTCACGCCCGGATGCAGCACATCCAGGCGATTGATCACCTCACGGAGGGTCTCGCCTTCCACTTCAATTTGCTCGACGCCTCCCGTCAGATTTCGCATCAAAGAGGGAATCCAAACGACCGCCATAACATTAAGCCTTTCCGTTCCCACCGTCTCGCTCCCACAGGGCTTCCAGAATCTTGGGAGGCGACATGGGCAATTCCATCATTCGAAGTCCGGTGGCGCTATAAATGGCATTGGCAACAGCGGCAGGCGGCGCACAAATAGGCACTTCTCCTGCCCCCCGAACCCCATAAGGGTGCCCCGGGTTGGGCACTTCTACAATCACCGTCTCAATCATCGGCAGATCCAGACATGTGGGCATGCGATAGTCCAGGAAGCTGGAATTTCTCAAGGTCCCGTTGTCATCGTAAACATACTCTTCATTCAGCGCCCACCCAATCCCCTGAGCCACTCCGCCTTGCATCTGGCCTTCCACATAGGGTGGATAGATGGCTTTCCCGGCATCCTGCACAATGGTTGCCCGAAGCACATCCACCTTACCGGTATCCGGGTCCACCTCCACATCTACAATGACCACAGCATACGCGCCGCCCTGCCCGGAAGGCTTCACCGTTGCCCGCCCCATCACAGGTCCGCCCGTCGAATCCAGCTTGGCGGCCAGATCTTTGAACGTGATGGATTTCGTAGGATCCGACTTGGATTGGAACACCCCTTGATCGAATTCAATATCGTCTTCGGAAATTTCCCAGAAAATAGCGGCTCTCGCCATCATCTGTTCTTTGATATCATGGGCACATTTGTAAGCCGCCCACCCGGTGGCAAAAGTGGTTCGGCTGCCTCCCGTCACGCCCGTATAGCCCACCGAATCGGTATCGGCCACCTGGGGTCGAACATCTTCGATGGGCAAGCCCAGAACTTCTGCCAACTGCATGGCAATCGAGGTGCGCGTTCCCCCAATATCTGTGGATCCTTCCACCAAATTGATGGTACCATCGTCATTCACACTGGCACTGGCACTGGAAATCCCAGCGCCATTGCCCCAGAAACCCGATGCCACACCCCGGCCCCGATTGGGGCCTTCCAGGACAGATTGGTAATGATCGGTGGCCATGGTAGCCTGCAAACATTCTTCGTGGCCAATTCGCGGATTCACCGGACCGTCTGCCCTGCGGGTACCCTCTTTGGCCGAGTTTTTCAACCGAAATTCCAGCGGATCCATCTCCAGCTTCTCGGCCAGTTCATCCACCACGGTTTCAACAGCGTAGGTCGCATTGGACACACCGGGGGCACGATAGGCAGATGTCGAAGGCTTGTTCACACACACATCATAGCCATCGACCACCACATTGGGAATATTATAGGGCCCCAGCATACACCTCGCCCCTGCGCCCACGGGAGATCCTGGGAAAGCGCCCGATTCATAGACAAGATAGCCCTCGGCGGCCACCAGATCGCCATCTTTGGTCGCCCCCATCTTCATCTTAATATAAGACCCCGATGTGGGCCCCGTGGCCTGCAGCACTTCGGTCCGGGTCATCACCATCTTCACCGGATTGCCTGTATTTTTCGACAACAGCGCTGCAACGTGCTCCAAATAGGCTTTGATCTTGCCGCCAAATCCCCCGCCAATTTCGAGGGGATGGACCGTGATTTGCGACACGGGAATCCCCAGAATCTTGGCCACTTGACTTCGAACGCCAAAAGCCCCCTGGTTGCTGCACCACACATGGAGATGCCCGTCCTCGTTCCAGAGCACGGTGGCATTTTGGGGTTCGATATAGCCCTGGTGCACCATCTCCGTGCGAAATTCCCGTTCGACAACCACATCGGCCTCTTCAAACCCCTTGTCGATATCGCCCAGGACATGCTGAAAGTGTTGGGACACATTGCTCGATTTTTCCGACGTCTCCCCCAGAGATCGGGTTTTCATATCTTCATGGACCAGAGGCGCACCGTCTTTCATCGCCTCCAGAACGTCCAGCACTGCATCCAATTGTTCGTATTCAACCTCGATCAAGTCCAGTGCCTCTTCAGCAATATGCACATTTGTCGCGGCCACAGCAGCGACAGGAAAGCCCTGGTAAAGGACCTTGTCCTGTGCCAAAATAGGAGCAAAGCTGTCTTTCATCCGCACCACTTCCTCACCCGAATTCCCTCCCTGATCTTCAAAATTACGGACCAGATCCTTCCCCGTCACCACGGCTTTCACACCCGCCAGGGCTTCGGCTTTGCTGGTATCAATAGATTTGATCCGGGCATGGGCATGGGGACTTCGCAAAATCTTACCGTGCAACAAATCCGGCAAGTTTAAATCCGTCCCAAAAATGGCCCGTCCGGTCACCTTATCTGCCCCGTCGTGACGAATGGGGCGGGACCCAACCACCTTGTAGTCAGTAATCCCCAAATATTCTTCCGTTTTTGCTGCCATTATTCCTCCTGGAAGTGTGTGGAATTGATTTCTCAAACCCATGTCAAAATCCGAGATGATATATAATGCCAAATTCCGGATTTGTCAAGCACGATGGAGTCCAACTTAATGATTTCCAAAGCATTATCCGATTCGTTCTTCTCCTCCCTCCAGCTCAAACTCCCACCCGGTCAAAAACTTACCATCATCTCCGGTCTGCACCCATGCCAGTCGGGCCTCCATCAAAATTTCAAACTCGGCAACATTGGTATGCACATGAATACCGCGTTTCAACACCTCAAAATCCTCGCAGCGAATCTGCATGCCAGACGGGCTGATGTCTACCACGTGCATTTCTTGGTATTCTCCCCGGTCCACCTGTGCCTGGATAGGCAAATCCAGCAACAGACGCGGATGCTGCCGTTTGTTATCCGCTTCCTCATCTTCGGTAACCGGCACGCTTCGAACCATACTCGGACCATCCAGCACAAATTCCCACCCCGTCAAATAATAACCATCCGGATCGTTCTGAACCCAGGCCATCCGTGCGCTCAACCGGATATCGAACTCAGCCCGGTTGTGCTGGGCGTCAAACCCCCGCTTCAAAACCTCAAAATCCTGACTACAGATCTGCATCCCCGACAGACTGATATCGATAACCTGCATCTGCTGGTAATCGCTTCGATCAATCTGAGCCCGAATCGGCAGATGGACCGCCAGACGATCATGGCGCCGTTGGTTTGGCTGATCTGCCGGTGTCATACTTCCCTCGCTTTCAAGAATTCTTGCCCATCATCGAATTGCAAATCAAAAAACAAAAGCTTACGCCAAAAGAAGATAATCTGTGTTTCTTCTGGTGTCCAGAATTTTTCTCAGGCTGTTTCACCTTGACAAATCTTGCATGCAATATATACCATGGTGAGTCGAAAAATGTACCTGCTGCAACATAGATCTTAACCGCGAGACGGTCGGCCTCTCTGGTAAGACCGTTTGCTCGTCACAAGCTTTTTCAGAATCAACTTTGAAAGGAGTCCAATGGAAAGCCTCTCCTGCTGTCTGGTCGGATACGGCGGCATTGCCGAATTTCACGCCGACGCCCTCAAACAGATCGACGGGATACGTCTGCACACCCTCATGGGCAGACGCGCCGAACCTGCCCGGGCATTTCAACAGAAACACGGCTTCGAACATGTAACCACCGACTATGATACCGTTCTGGCCCACGCCGATATCGACGCTGTGGTGATCACCTCTCCCAGTGAGGTCCATTTTGAACAGACCGAAAAAGCCCTCCGGGCCGGCAAACATGTGCTGGTTGAAATTCCCCTTGCCCTGTCACACCAGGGTGCCCGAGACCTTGCCGGATTGGCCAGAACGGCCGGCTTGAAGGTCCTGGTTGCGCACACCCGCCGGTTCGATCCCGGAGGGATTTTCGTCAAAGACTTCCTTGCTTCCGGCAAAGCAGGACAGATTTATATGCACCAGCATTATTCTCTTTGGTTTCGCCATGAAAACATCGGATGGACCGGCTACAACCGAAGCTGGACCGATGATGTGCTCTTCCACCATGGATGCCACCTGGTCGATTTCTCACTGTGGACCGTCGATTCCCCCGTTCGACGGATTCGCGGCGAACTTTCTCCCCTTCACCCAAAAACGGGCACATCTATGGATGTCAGCATCCTGATTCGGTATGCGAATGACACCATGGCCACCATCAGTCTGTCGTATAATGCCAGACAATCTGCAAACAGAAATATGTATATCTGCGAAAACGGAACCCTTTCGCACGAAGGCAAGCAAGTCACCTTCAACGGCGAAACTGTCTTTGAAACCGACCTCGAAGCCGAGGGAGGTATTCTCGCCCAGGACCGAGAATTTTTCGAGGCCATTCGGCAAAATCGATCCCCATCGTGCAATGCCGAAGACGGCCTCCGTTCTCTGGTTTTGCTCCAGCAAGTCTACGACCAGATGATTACCCTGGAGGGCGAACCCAAATACAAAAGACAGTGGGGTGTTTAAATCCATCCGATTCCGCATAAAACAGCAGGGCGCAGGAGATAATTCTCCTGCGCCCTTATAAAAAAGCTCCGAGAAAACCCACGCATTTATGCGTGGGAATGAAGGCGAGTAATTCGAGCATGAAATCGGATTTCTTAGTCGGAAACACGGAGTGTTTCTGGCTCGAAGCTTTTTCGCTTTTCCTCCTACACAATAGGAAAGAGAGTGAGGATCGCAATGAAAAGCGCCATTACTTCCTCGAGGCGTTTCTCCTGGCCAGGGCCCGAACGCACATAGATCTTGACCATTTTTCTGGGGGAATATCATTCCTCTGTAGCCGCGGGGGTGGTAGGTCATCTACCGCTACTTGGGCGCGTGGCGTATTGAACAATAGTACCCTCGATGCAGTCCTTTCCGCCCTATCATTCACACTTGATCTTTTCCAGGGCGGTTTTGATCTCGGGCATGTCGTATTTCCGCGCCAATTCGTGTAAATGGGCC
>JAPUJS010000111.1 GCA_027296045.1 bacterium
ATCACACAGATCCTGAAAAACGGAGTGTGAGGTAGGCTAAGGATAATAGAAGTCACAACCAGACAATCGGGTTCATCAGCACCCTGATTGATCCATCACGGAGGCGTTTCTACTTTCTCAAAAATCAATCGCACCATCGCAGAGTTGAATGGCTCGGTCACCGAAATCTGCCTTCTCTTATTGGAAAGCCGTCCCTCAAAGGTGCGGCCCTCTGTGGTGAATTCCAGCGTACCACCGAACCCCTTGACGAAAAACTCTCCTTCCAGCCGCCAGGTCCCTCCGGCAATGCCCCCATATTGCGCCGTCAGGAAATATGATCGGTCCGCATGGAGCGTAATCGCCCCTGAAACCGGTGCGTCTTCCACCGGAAGATCTTCCCCGTGGCCTTCCAGACTGCCACGCCCCGCATCCACAAGAACCGTTCGCAACTCATACACCCCCGCCATCGCCTCTGGAGAAGTGGGAGATTCCCCTTTACAACACACCAGAACCAATCCCAGTGCAACAATTCGCGTAATCATCATAGCCAGGTTCTCCGTCCAAAACAATACACATCCTGACCCGACTTTCTGGAGCGTAAAACCCAATCGAAAAAAAGGGAGCCTTTTGCAGGCTCCCTTTTCTTCATCCTAACACCATAAACCCTAAAAAGACACGCCAACAGCCAACCGATTCACGCCGTCAAACACGCCGAAATCCGTATAGGCATAGTCCACGCGAATGACAAAATTCTCCAGTTCCCGTCCAAATCCGGCACCCAGGGAAAACCCCTGTTCGTCGGTCGGAAACACATATCCGGCGCGCAGCGACAGTGTCTTCATAATCGTATATTCCGCACCAATCTTGATCTGCTCGTCAAAGTCACGCGGCCGTTCCGTATCCACGGCCAGAATGAACGCGTGGGTGTTCTTGTCCATCGAGGTAAAATCGATCAGATCCATCGACAACCCCAACCGGAACGTCAACGGCAGCTCAAAGCTCTCTTCGCTATAGGTATTTTCCCGCGAGAAGTTTCGCGAGGAAATCGCGAAGTTCAGGCTCTTGTACCCGGTCCAATACAACACGCCGAAGTCCACAATCGTAGACCCCTGATCAAAATCTTTCCGAGTCGCAGTGCCCCCGGCATAGCTGATCGCACCCGATCCGAGATCCTGCTTGGCAAACCGCAGGTTGGCACCCACCGAGAACCGATCCGTGATCGCCCGGGCATAGCCCAATCCAATGGCCCAGGCCGACGGGCTGTAGGTCCCGATGTCCAGGAACCCCTGTGCATTGTCGGCCCGAATGGTCTCTTCAAAATCGCCGTAATCCACCGCCACCAGCGTCAACCCGAAGACACCCCAGTCCGTGGAATAGGCCACACTTCCCATATTATAATTCACATCGGCGATCCACTTCACCTGGCCGGCACTCACATCCACCTTACGGGTGAAATAGGCCATCGAGGCCGGGTTATAAAACATCGCCGCAGAACCTATACGCTGCGAAGTATAGGCATCGGCCATCCCCGCCGCGCGCGCATCCGGCGAAACGCTCAAAAATTTGAATCCGGTCTGGGCCCGGCGTTCCCTCGGGATATCCTGTCCGGGTACTGGCAGGTCAACATCCTCGGAAAGGTCCAGATCCGGTGTATCCTGGGCATAGGCCGGAGCCAAACCCATCAGACACAGCAGCATCAGTACAAGAAGTTTCTTCATCATTTTGTATGCTCCATGCAATCAGGTTAAGTTCAGACCTCTGCTTAGCGAATAATGACAAACTTTTTGATAATCTTTTCGTTGGTATTGAGATCCTGGACCACGGCAAAATAAATGCCGCTGGTGACCACCTGGTTCGAATCGGTGGTCAAATTCCAGAACTCATCCCCGCTCCCGTCCCCGTGCTCGATGGTGTGAATCAACTCACCTAACTCGCTGTAGATCTTGATCGTGCACTGGCCCGGAATCTCGAAAAACGCCATCTTGTCCTGCTGATCCGGGAACCGAATATTCTTATCCGCTTCCAGAATATACGGATTGGGCACCACGCGCACTTCTGACAGCGCATTTCCGGGCGGCCGCTTCAAGAAAGCCGGGCTGTACGTCTGCGTATAATAGCGGCTGCTCTTGAGACGCATTCCCGTCGGCGTCATCGCCGTGCCGTCGTTGTTGACCTCGCCCACCGAAATGATATAATAGAAATAGCTGATGCCCCGGATCACGTCGGTATCTTCAAACCGCCGATCACCGCCCCCAGGGGTGGCAATCAACTGATACTTCCAATCGTCTTCCAAAGCGCCTTCAAACAGGTTGCGGGTCCGCCAGATCTCAAAACTGCTCTGATTGGCATTCGGGAACGTGTCCCAGGTCAGCACGATCCGGTCCGAACCGGAAACCACCTCGAACTTGCTGGGCGGCATTGGCGGATGCGGAATCGACAGACCCGATGCCCAGTTTGCCTCGGCCCGGCGGATGAGGGACAATATGGAATCCCGGGTGCTCAACACCCAGCGATTCTTGGTCATCGACTGCCCGTCGTATTCGATCATGAAAGTATCATCCCATCCCGAGTCCTTATACGCCCGCCCCACATTGAGGGCCACATCCCGAGACAGCCCGTAGTTGCTTTCCATCCAGACCATTGTGATGCTTTCCCCGGGTGCGAATGTATAAGGACCAATTGCGAAGGTCGGCACGCGACCCCCACTGCGCATACGGTCCACGTCGATCTGAGCCCCCATCCGGTCGTACCACGACTCGGAGTCAAAAGGCCCGGCCGGTTCGTCGGGCGACTGCAGGTCTGCCTCGTGCGGGAAAGCGTGGCCGTCATCGCCCGGAAAACCGTATTCTCCAAACTTCATCTCCGGGTGTGCATAAGCATAGCTGTTGGCCATTTGCTCGGCATCCCCGAAGGAGGGGTTGGTAAACCCCTCGCCCCCGCGCGTAAAGCCCGTGTGCCGGGGCTGCGCCGGATCGTTCGACGGGTCGCTCGGGCTCGTATCCACGTGCAGAATGGCCCGCGTCATCATATAGGCCCCGCCGAGCCGACCCACCGAGTCTCCGTCGGCCGTGCGCATATTCGCATTCCTGCGGCCGTCTCTCCACATCGGTCCCCCGATCCGGTTCAAAAACGACACCCGCGACCCGTTACCAATCCAGCCGAGAAAGGCGCGAACCCCTTGCCACCTGGGTCCGACATCTTCCTTGCCATCCCCAACATAATCCCAAATGGAGCCCGAAACACCGGCACTGGTGACGTTGCGAGGACCCCAGAGGTGTTCCTTGGTGGCAAATTCAATCATCACTTCGCGCAACGTCTGATCGGGCAATTCAATTTCCTCATCTTCGTCCACATTTCCGGTATTTGTCCACGTGATTTTCCGAATATGGTAGTCATCGTGGTAAAAGTTGGAAAACCCGTAGATCGTCTCTTCCCAGGTCAGGCCCACATTGGAATTGGACGACCGATTCACAACCCGGTCTGCCTTGATGGACGGGTCCACGCGCGTGAGCACCGTCGGCCTGGAGAAAGACTGAAACCCGTCTACAAACACTTGGGGTTTCGCAAACTTGCCCACCAGCTCGATCTCACCGCCCAGGTGCTCGCCCAGGTCAAACACACGAGGGCCGGTTCGCGCAACCTTAAACGGCCAGACCTGGCCCGTTTCATCCGTAAAATCTCTGACTCCAATATATTGACGGGTGCGCACATGGGTGCCGCCTTCCCGGAAGTAAATCCCCGGCCAGTACTTGATCCGGGCTCTAATTGGGGGATTCGTCAAAGAAGGCTCGGTCCCCGTGGACGAATACCGGTAATGGTAATCGCCCACGTCCAGCCACACCAGGTCCGCCTGCGCAGAAGCCTCACCCGCCCAGCCCAAAACTCCCAGACCCATCAGGGCAAGTGCACAGGCCAATCCGGCAAGACGCCTTAAAGATGCATTCATCTGTACTCCTCCTTGTTAAATGCTAAATGCTGGATGGAGCTCCATCCAGCATCCAGCATCCAGGACGTCTTAGAACGAGAACCGAAGTCCCATAATGACACGACGCGGGCCCAGGAATCGGGTGAACTGGTTGTTGGGCATATCGATATACAGCTTTTTGTCCAGCACCTCGTTCACAAAGGACTCATCCGCCGCGCTCCAGGAACCGCTTCGATATTCCATATACTGCTGGGTGTCGTCCAAATACCACAGCACCCGACGATCCGGTTCCAACCCGGTCGGCAACCCGGTACTAATCTCTGCATCTCCGGTCAACCCGTTGGCTGGCAAACCGGCGCTGTTGGCCACGATTTCAATCGGCACATACGTATCGGACTCGCGGAAAGTACCGGGACCATCGTTGCCGGGAACAAAGAAATAAGGCGGCAAATCATCTTTAAAGGTGTCCGCCGGCAAATGCAGAGACACCATATAGGCCTGCCAGTCCCGGTCACTGTTTTGCGGATCGGCCGACCCGCGGTTCAGATGCTTCAGGTTGAAAAAATTGTCAATGTCGAGGAAGAAGGTCGACCGGGCACCCAAAAACTCAAAACGCTTGGCCAGGCGCAAATCCACATTCTTGAAGCTCTTCCACTGCACGTTATTGGTCAAACCAGGGATATCCGAAGCTTCCGGACCAAACCAGTCCTGGTGCCGCCCCGCTCGCCAGTTGGCCAGCAAGGTGAGATCCCAGTTGCCAGCAGGATAGAAACTCGAAACCTGGGGGCCGTAATCGCGCGGGGTATACAGTTCCAGCGCCAGGCGCCCGAAAGGCCGACTCACGGGCTTGTTCTGATAGTGCGACCGCGTATTGGCAATAAAATCCGACTGTTCCAGGCGATTCTCAAACACATTGGCAAAGCCGAAGTTGCCGCCCTTGGTCTGCAAAAACGTATAGTTCACAAACCCTCCAACCCATTTGCCCCGACGCTTGCGAACCGTGATTTCAAAGCCCCGGATATCGTCGTAGCTAAGCGGCTCGAACAAAGCGTAATTCACAGACTGGTCCAGGTTCGTATAGGTCACCCCAGACGCCTGGTCGTCGTTGGCCTTATAATACCCGTTGATACGCAGCAGGTACTTATCGAACAGATTCTGCTCAAAGCCCAGTTCGTAGTTGATCGTGCGCGGCATCGGATGGGCCGGATTGCCAATCTCGGTGACCGCCCCGGTATTCACCTCATTGATGATAAAGAGATTGTGAGGGTTCAACATCTGGCGGAAATGCCCGTAGTTGAAAAACAGCTTGCTGTCTGCCGTCACCGGGAACGAAATCCCCAGGCGAGGGCTCAGATAGTTCAGCTTCTTAACCGGCGCTTGCTCGAGCGAACCATCCAGAGCGTCTTTGCCAAACTTGGACGAAAACGCAAAGGTCCAGTCGTCATAGACCCACCAGTCGCCGTTGGCATCCCAGCGATCCCAACGCACGCCTAAGTTGGCAACCATCGCGTTGAACTCCAGCTTCGCCTGGACGTAAGCCGCCATTTGCCTCGGATTGCGTTCCCAGATGAACTTGGGCGCAGAATTATTTTTGAAAAACGGCTGGGCGGTCTCGTGATTGATATTATAATCACTGGCGGCGACTTCAAACCCGGCCTTGAACTGAGCCACCTGGGTCCGTTGGGACGTGATATCAAACCGCGTCGTCCAGACATCTACCTGAGAATGGTCGCGGTTCTGGGCCCAGTGACCCCCAAATTCCAAACCGTCGACCCAGATTTCGTTCTTCATAAACCAGCCACCCAGCGGCGCCTCGGTCACACCAATCTGAGTCTGGGTCGTTTGCGTGACCTGCTGAATCGCTGTGGGGATCGCGAAATCTGAATTGCGATTAAAATGCTGCACAACAGCCTTCAGATCCCGTTCTGGAAGCTGATCGGTCAAATAGTCCGAATTCATTCTCTGGATGCGAAATTCGTAAAAGGTCTTCGGACTCAACACATGGGTCAAGCTCAGACCGATATTATTCCGCTGGATTCGAAGCGTGTTATCTAAATGGTCCGCCCAGACGGAATCGTAATCCCGGAGCGAGCGTGCTTGCACGCCCATCTCCTGGTTGCCCCGCCACATGTTCGGAGAGCCGTTCCGGTTCGGATTCAGCCCGAGTTCCTCGCCAAACATACCCTCCACGCTCAGCTTCATATTTTGCGTAATATCCGCAGTCACTTTGATCCGACCCCAATCGTTCTCATAAGAGTCAATCACACGCGGCATCATATAGGCCCGGCGTTCGCGCTTGGCAGAAGCAAGAAAGCGCACGCCACCCATCCTGTTGCCCATTGTCGGAATCAGAGGTCCGCCGAAACTGCCGTCCAGATCATAATCGGGATCCTTAACATCCAGTTCCTTACGGCGATACCACAAAAACAACTCGCTGATCGCCGCGTCGTCCACTTGCAAATCGGCAATCGGCAACTTGGACTCATCCACGCCCGTGTCCAGAACGCCCATACCATGATACGGATCTGCAGAGACGGATGCCCAGCGCCCGATAATCGTCTGCCAACCCGCCCACTGAGGATACTGCCTCCGCCGATACACATCCCACTTGCTCAAATCAGAATGCGTGCCCACATTCTTCACATCCGAATCGGTATAAGGACGCCAGAAATAACCGTTCGGATCGTTTGGCAACGGACCGAAATAATCCCGCTGTGCACCACTGTATCGCATCAAAATATCGCTGTTGTAGCGCTGGGTACTGCCCTCTTTGGTCACGATGTTCACCAGACCTGAACGCACATTGCCATACTCGGCATTAAACCCACCGGACTGAATGCTCATCTCCTTGATGGACGTAAAACTCACCGTCGAATACGGCGTGTTGTCTCGACCGTCCCGCATCGACATCCCGTCCACCGTAAAGCTGATCTCGTTCAGATCGCTGCCCCGGATCGACAGATCGCCGTTCGCATCTGCCAGCACACCGGCCTGCAAAGTGACGGCCTCATTCACGCTGGTAATCGGCAGACCTTCCACATCTTCGCTCGTGATATTCGCCACATTGGCCGAAATATCCGCCTGAACGACGGGCCGTGTGGCAACCACCATGATCTCCGTCAACTCTATCGACGATTCCACCAGCCCGTTGTCATGGGTGAAATTCAACGTGGCGGTCAGATCGATATTGACCCGAACCCCCGACTGCGTCACCTTGTGATAGCCCACCATACTTCCCACAAGTGTATACAGACCGGGTGTCACGTTCAAAATAAAATACTCGCCGTTGATATCCGTCACAGCCCCTCGCGTGGTGCCTTCAATCACCACGTTTGCACCCGGCAATCCTTCGCCCGTATCTTTGTCCGTCACCTTCCCGGCGATTTTACCCGTCGAGGCAGCAAAGACGGCCGATGGCATTACAAATGCCGCCGCCAAAACAAAAATAAGAGACAAAATGGTAACTCTTCTCATACACGCCTCCTGTTCGGTTTCTTGGGGTGGGTCTCATTGGACGATATAGTCCGTTTGCTGATTGGGATGAGCTATGTAAAGAAACTGTCAGTCCTTCATTACGGATCGGAATAGAGATAATTTAACTGTAACAATTCCAATATGAAAGCAATTTTTTCACCCATCCAGTTCAGGCTCGCCGATCAACACCTCCTCCAGCCCGGCCGCCTGCATCAAAAATCGGCACAAATTGTCGTATTGTCCGGTGCCGGTCATACAATAAAACGCGCCCAATCGACGCACGTCGATTCTCCTCAATCAGGTCCGCAAATAGAACGATTTCAACACAACCTGTCCAGCTACCTAAATTTGTAGCCAAATACGACCCCATTGACAATAGCCCAATTTCACATTCAAGTGGTCAAAAACAAACCCATCTCAGGGCTCTGACCTCTCGAATCAATAAGGCCACGGCCCTCTCCCTCAGTCCCTCTCCCACAAGTGGGAGAGGGATGTCTGCAGGTTGCCGTTCAGGCACCTGCAGACGGGGTGAGGGCAACCCTACCGCCCCACCCCCGGCAACATCGACATCTCCACCAAAGGCTGCTTCTTGGTCCCCCGGATATGCAGCCGAACCGGAATTCGCCCTGAATCGCCCCGCAAAAACGCGCTCAAAATCTGCCCGAACCCGCCCAGGTTCAACTGCGCCAGCGGCATATCCAGATCCAGCACCAGATCCAGCCGCCCGGCCGGCCCTCTCCCGAGCGACCCGGCCAACGTGCAATCGATCCCTTCTACCCTCACGGTCAAATCGTGGAACACAATCGTATCGTGCGTCACCTCAAACGGAGCATCCAGATCTTCCACGTCCACATTCTCCAGATCCAGATTGCCCAGCTCCTTTACATGCCCGGCCACACGTTGGAGCCACGACCAGTTCACCAGCTTGCCCCGCTTCACTTGCGCCCTGCCCTGTGCCTTCCAGGTTTCCCCAACAGGCTTCAACGCGGCATCCACCTCCCCCGTCATCGTCACCGTCATCGTCATCAACCCCGAAAGCGGCAGATTCAGCTTCAGCCCCTCCGTTAAGAGACGGTCCGCCGCCATGCCATCCATCTCAGCCGTCCCCTTCACCAACAGCCGGTCGTTCTGGTAATCCACATTCCCATGCAGGTCCAGATACCCATCATAGACCGCACAGTGGAACGATTCTACAATAATACCCGATTCTCCAAACCGAGCCGTGCCCCAGACATTCTGGTAAATACCCGCTGATTGAGCGTCATACCGGGCAGACCCCCTCAAACGCGAAAGCCAACCCGGAAACGCCTTGGAAGAAGATGGCAGCACGGTCAACTTATATTCGAAATTAAGAGAATCCAGCCGGGCGTCGTCTTGCTCAGACGACCAGTCCATCCTGCCAATCTGGAACCATCCTGCGGAAGTCACGCCCCGAGCTGCGGGCAAAAAAGTCGTCCGCCAGCCCACCCCTTCGGCCAGCCAGTTCTTCTTTTGAACCCGATCTTCAAAGCGCACTTGCCCCTCGGTAAACCGGATTCTTTCAACCGGAAAGAACCAACCCCACCCTCCCGATCCCCCTACACCGCCGAAGTTGGCCTCGCCCTTTTCATTTATCACCAGGGACAGCCTCGGTCTTATCAACTCCAATTTATCAAAGCCCTTGCGGACCAGCACCCAGGGTCGGAAATCTAGCCTCATACTATCGGCTTCAAAAAACGGCCCGTCCCCAAACCCCGGCCGATTCGCCACCGTCAAATTCGCTATTTCCAACGGCTCCGAAGGTCCTCTGCCCACCAATTTCAAATCCACGGGACGGTCCCACATCCATCCCAACACAGTCTTGATACCCGTTTGCGTCGTAGCCACATAAAGACCCACACCCACCAGAACACAGCCGATCAACAGGGCCAGTAGCAAAAATCGCAACACGGATCGTCCTTGAGCCATACACTCTCACTCCCAAATTTTATTCAGAAGGATATTTACAGCCTAGTTTCATTTATTCAAACGTATTGTCATTGTGGAACTTTGCCGCATAAGTCGGCCTCGTTCGGATGTGTCGGTTCCCTCCTGGCCAAAACAATAAGGAGCAACGTGCAGATTGACCACCCTTTCCCCGGCTCGGGCTTGGGAAACGCGAAGTCTTCTGGGCCATTACTCCCTCACATCAATCTCACACAGAAATTCACATCAACGGACCCCTTTGTCAAGTCCTTTTGTACCACATCCGTCGCACAGCCCCTTTCCTCCATCTCCACCTTTTTAGCATCTCGAGGTATCGATATGCCCGCCAGACTCAGAAGATGCGCAATACCCATCGCACTCCTGATCTCCTATTTTTGGATCAGCCCCTGCCTGCCGAGCACTACGAAGTCGGTCCCCAAAAACCGCTGCAACAGATTGGAGACGTACCCTGGGAATCTCTCGGCGCTGGAGACACAATTTTCATCCACGCCCGACCGGAACCCTACCGCGAAAAATGGGTCATCTGTCGCCAGGGCACCGCCACCCACCCCATTGTCGTCCGCGGCATCCCGGATCCCAATGGCCGTCTCCCCGTCATCGATGGCCGAAACGCCACCACCCGCAAAACACTCAACTTTTGGAATGAAAAACGGGGCGTCATCAAAATCGGAGGCGCCAACGTCCCGTCCGACACCATGCCGAGACACATTATCATCGAAAACCTCGACATCCGCAGCGGTCGTCCACCCTTCACCTTCACCGGCCGAGACGGCCAGACCGAATACGCCAAAAACTGCGCCGCTATTTTCCTGGAAAAAGGCGAACACATCACCCTCCGCAACTGCATTTTGCGGGACTCCGGCAACGGCTTCTTTTGCGCCAGCCAGTCCAGCAACGTCCTGGTCGAAAGATGTTACATCTACGACAACGGTATCGAAGACCGATTCTACGAACACAACAACTACACCGAAGCCAACGGTATCATTTTCCAATTCAACCGATTCGGCCCCTTGCGAAAAGGCTGTCGCGGCAACAACCTCAAAGACCGATCCGCAGGCACCGTCATCCGCTACAACTGGATCGAAGGCGGCAACCGCCAGCTCGACCTGGTAGACAGCGACCACAAACACCTGATCGAAAACCCGGCCTACCGGTCCACCTAATGTCTATGGAAATGTGCTGATCGAAAACGAAGGAGAAGGAAACAGCGGCCGATCATAGACGCTCCCGATATTGGCGCTTTCGAATATCAGCGTCCATAAAACACAAACGGCCCGACCTTATGGAATTAGGTCGGGGCCGTTTGATTTTCGCACCCAGTTGGAGGGAGGTCGGGTGCGAGATCACAAAAAATCCCTTTAAGATCTACCTGTGCAATGTAAGCAGTTGAGAGGTTGCAGAATCCGGAACGGTCTTCACATCTGGAGCCAAATCTCTGACCGACCAGAGCCGAAAGGCAACTTCCGAACTGCTGCCGAAGGCCCGGCGCCAGGAAAATCGAAAGCGATAATCGGTATCCTTCACCACAGGAATCCCTCTCTGCTCAATAAAGGCGTGGGGATGTTCCCCCACGCTCACCCGAATCAAATTGGGATAACAGCCGATGCTCACCGGGCCGTGATCTCCTCCCGTGAACTTCAAATTGCTAAAAAAGAGATCCCAATCGGCGTAGGCCGTCATCCGAACCTGAACCTCATCGCCTTTGACGGTAATTTCCAGTTGCCGGACGTCTTTCCCGGCCGGCACGCTCGGATCTTTGGGATCGTTATAAGTCACACAGCTTGTATCTGCATTCAGTGTCACGGTTGCGGACTGGGCGAATAAAGCCTGAGTCGGCATCAACGCCAAAATCAGCACAAACAGCAAAACGGTGCTAAAATGTTTCATGCTAAAACTCCTTGTGGGTGGGGTGATTGGTCGAGGATTTGGATTCCACCAGAAGCTGCTGCGGGATGGCGTCGGAGGCTGACTCTCCTTTCACTGTTTATTATGAAATATCAAATATTACTAAGTTATACTAAATATAAATCTTTTTCAATCTCAATAAAGTGATCTGAATCACATCAGCCCCAATTTTTTATTTTTTTTAAATA
>JAPUJS010000112.1 GCA_027296045.1 bacterium
CCTGCGAAGCCTGGAGTTTGTGCAAACCATCAAGGAGCAAGACCGTGCCACCCAAATGCATTCTCCACATCGAAGACAACCCCTCCAATCGGAAAGCCGTGCAGCATATCCTCCGGATGCGAGATTACGACCTGGTCGAAGCCGTCAACGGTCAGGAAGGTCTGGATACGCTTGAAACCACATCACCAGACCTCATCCTCCTGGACATGCAGTTGCCCAAAGTCTCGGGCTACGACGTGGCCAAAAGGGTCAAAGCCGACGACCGGCACAAGCACATCCCCATCATCGCCGTCACTTCCTACGGATTAAGCGGCGACGAGGACAGGGCTTTTGAAGCTGGCTGCGACGACTATGTGTCCAAACCCTACAAACCGCGGATTCTTCTGGAACACCTGGACAAATTCCTGGATCCCGAAAAGGCTTCCCATGAATAACCCCAGAATCCTCATTGTCGACGACCGCCCCTCCAACCTCAAGGCGCTTCGAGTGCGCCTGACCCACGAGGGCTACGACCTGCTGGAGGCCACCAACGGGCCCGACGCGCTGGATCGGGTCGAGCGCGAGCATCCCGACCTGGTATTATTGGACGTCATGATGCCCAAAATGGACGGCTTTGAAGTCTGCCGACGCATCAAAGCCAGGACCCACTTCATCCCTGTAGTGCTCATCACCGCCCTTGCCGACCAGGACGCCAGGGTCACCGGCATCGAAGCCGGCGCCGACGACTTTCTCAACAAACCTGTGGACCCCGGCGAACTCAAAGCGCGGGTGAAGGCGCTCTTACACACCAGGGCCCTTTACGACGAACTCCAGCACCGCTACGAGGATTTGAAGCAACTCGAAGTCATGCGCGAAACCCTCACCCAGATGATCGTACACGACCTCAGAAATCCCCTGGCCGCCATTCTGGGCTATGCCAAAATCCTCAAGAGGAAAAATTACGTCTCCCAGGAAGAACGCGCTCAAAATGCCCTGCACACCATTGACATGTGCGGCCAAAACCTCCTGGACATGATCACCGCGATGCTGGATCTGGCCAAATTAGAAGCCGGGGAAATGCAGCTCAACCTGGAATCTGTAGACCTCTTTGAAGTCCTGCACGATGTGGACACCGGAATGAAATCCCTCCTGGAGCGCAAAAACCTGATCCTAAAATTCGACCTCCCCGGCGACCTGGCCTGTTTGCACGTCGACCGGGAAAGCCTGCGCCGCATCCTGGTCAACATCCTGGGCAATGCCGTCAAGTTTTCCCCCACAGGCGGATGTATCCACATCGGCGCACGGCAGAAAGACCATCATGTCTGCATCTCCATCACAGACCAGGGCCCTGGCATTCCTCCCGAATACCGGGAACGCATCTTTGAAAAGTTCGGGCAGGTCGAAAGCCAGCAGTCTGGCCAGACATATGCCACCGGTCTGGGGCTGGCCTTCTGCAAAATGGCCGTAGAAGCGCACGGCGGAAACATCGGTGTGGAAAGCGAAATCGGCAACGGATCAACCTTCTATTTCCGCCTGCCCGTGGAGAAATCTGCATGATCGACAACGCCAGAATCCTGGTCGTAGACGACCGCCCCGTCAACGTGAAAGCCCTGCGCATCCGCCTCTCCAGCGTCGGCTACGAAGTCCTGGAAGCCACAAATGGCCCCGATGCGTTAAGCCTCGTCGAGCAAGAACACCCCGACCTGGTCCTCCTCGACGTCATGATGCCCGGCATGGACGGCTTTGAAGTCTGCCGCCGCATCAAAGCCAAACAGGACCCCGATTTTCTCCCGGTCATCCTGGTCACCGCCCGCACCGAAACCGAATCTATTGTCAAAGGCCTGGACCTCGGCGCCGACGAATACGTCACCAAACCCTTCGATGCCATGGAACTCATGGCCCGGATCAAGTCCATGCTGCGCATCCGCAGGATGTACCAGGAAAACACCCACCTCAAACGCGAGATCCAGGCCACCTACCGCTTTGACAACCTCATCGGTGAAAGTCCGGCCATGGAGCGGGTCTACAATCTGGTCGAAAAAGTGATCGAAAGCACCATCACCGTCCTGCTCACCGGCGAAACCGGCACTGGAAAAGAAGCCATTGCCAGGGCCATCCACTACAGCGGCCCCCGCAAAGATCATCGCTTCGTCTGCACCAACTGTGGTGCGCTTGCCGAAAATCTGCTGGAAAGCGAACTTTTCGGACATAAAAAAGGTGCCTATACCGGCGCCCATGAAGATCGGATTGGGCTCTTCGAAGCCGCCAGCAACGGTACCATTTTCCTCGACGAAATCGGTGAAACCAGCCCGGCCATGCAGGTCAAACTCCTGCGCGTCCTCCAGGAAAGCGAAGTCACCCGAGTGGGCGAAACCGAGCCCCGCAAAGTCGACATCCGCATCATCGCCGCCACCAACCGGGACCTGGAAGCCAAAATCCAGTCCGGCACCTTCCGAGAAGACCTGTATTATCGCATCAGCGTCTTCCCCATCGCCCTCCCCCCGCTCAAAGACCGCCGAACCGACATCCCCTTACTTGCCCACCATTTCCTGAAAAAACATACCCACGAAAAAGCCCCGGCAGGATTCACCCCCGAGGCCCTGGATGCCCTGGCCCGCTACGACTGGCCCGGCAACGTGCGCGAACTGGACAACGAAATCGAACGTGCCCTCTTGCTCAGCACAAACGGTTCTCCCATCTCTCGAAACGAACTATCCGAAAAGATTCGGGGCCTCCCGGACCGAAACTGGCGAAAAGACGGTTCTCTCAAAGACGCAGTAGAAGCCGTGGAGTGCGAAATGATCCAGGCGGCCTTCGAGCAATACAAAGGCAATCGCACCCGAATGGCGAAACAACTGGGCATCACCCGCTGGACTTTACTCCAGAAAATGAAGGCTTTTGGAATTGAGTAAAATTGACGCGCGATATGTAAACGCGCACCACAAAGAAATCGAATCACAGATCCACGAGCACGAGGCAGCTTAAACCAACGATTTACATAAAACCGTTCTTTGTCCTGCTATTCAGCCTTCATCGCCGCCGATTGCTTCTCACGCATACATATTCCCAATCGCTCAAAAACCCAATCCATGCCTCAAACCGCCCGATTCGTCTCCTCATAATACCGATTGACCTTGGGCACTTCCCGCATCCCGTGCCACACGCCCCGGAACAACGTCTGCCGTTTTGCAGGCATTGCCGCGATCACTTCCGGCGCCGGACACCCCTTGCCCCACTTTTCGTTCACCGTGTTATAACACGTAAACAAGCTCAACCGATCCCGCGTCTTATTTGTCCACTTCGTGCCCGTATGGCAGAGCGCCTCGGTAAAAATCACCACAGACCCCGCCGGACACGTATATCGATCCCACAAATCGCTCTCCCGCCCGCTCACAGTCTCCGGCCTCGGAAAAGCCGCCTTGTGGCTGCCGGCCAGAAACATCGTTGCCCCATCGTCCGGTCCCACTTCGTTCAACTCCCACACCACCCGCACCAGGCCCGCATAAATCCGCCCGGGCTGCATCTGGTAAATATGGGAATTGCCACAAAAATTAAAAAACCCGCCACCCCCGTGCGGCCGAAAATTGTCGTGACCCGCCGGTCGATGGCTGGTGTAAGTATGATCATACCGAAACCCGTAACACTCCTCCGTTGCCAACCGCTGATTCGAAATAATCTCGTTCAACACCCCCACCACGGCGGGATGATCCACCAGAATCTGAGAAGGCCCCCCGTGATTATCCCGCTCCTCAGGAGGCAAAGATTCCCGGTCGTGCAAAAACGCCAACTGATGCTCCCGAATCGGCCCCACCTGTTCTTCGGTCAACAGCCCCGGCAAACAAATCCATCCCTTCAGGTCAAACCTGTACTTCTGCTCTTCCGTCATCGGCACAACCGGCAAACCGTCTGCATTGGTCGTTGGCAGCAATACGTTGTCCATAAACCCTCCGTTAAGGCCTTTACACAACAACACCCTGCAAAGCTTCGGCAGCTGCCTTTGCCTGCGGCGTTGTCGGATCCCGCTTCACAATACGAGACAAGTGATACCGGGCGTGGGCGTCACCTTCCCGCGCTCGCTCCAGCGCCTCTGCAAATCCTTTCTCCGAGTAACTGGTATCTTTTGGCAAAGTATGCAACTCCAGATCTTTCCAGTAATACTTCAAATCCTCCGATTCCCAATCCGCATACACTTCATCCCAACTCAAACCGCTAAAATTACTCAAATGCGGCGTCAACATATGCTCTGCAGTCAGATCCCCCACTGCCTGATACCGGTTGTCCAGCGACACCCGGAGCCGATCTTCCGTCCAATTTGGCAGCGCCTGATGAATGGTCAGTGCCAAAAAAATAAGCGTATCCCCCACCTCATAATCCGTGCTGTGCCACTCGCTTTCCATATCACTGGTATCCACATACAAACCGCCTGCCCCCAGTGAAAAATGGTGCTCTAAAACCCGATTCACCTTGTGAGATCCGGGCAAGACAGCCAACCCACCCAGCTCAATCGGACAGTCGCCCACCGGTGCCCAGCACGTATACGTCTCAAAATTTCCCTGAAAGTGCACAAAATCCTGGTGAATCGGCGTCGTATGATCCGTATACTGCGGAAACCAGAGCCGGGCGACCTTATGCGGATGGGGAAGCACAGGCCGACCGATCACCTTTTCCATCATCTCCATCACTTCTGGCCGGTGCGCCGACCGATGAAACGCTTCCAGCTTATACACCTCGTGATACACATCCGTATATCCAACATCCCCTTCGGTGCACCGACGCGAAACATCCGCAATCCCGTCCATCGGATCCGTATCGGCAACCAACCATCCGCCCGCCTGCATCACCGTCAACATCTGCCGACGTAAGTCCAGTAAGACATCGGGATCTTGAAGTTTTCTAAAAAAGAGGTACCCCTCCTCTGCAATCCGCCTGCGCAACTCCTGCCCGTCGTCCATTGCGTCATTCGAAACCCGCAATTCTTGGATCGGTTCGGCCATCTCCATTCTCCTCATCGTGAAGGGTATCCCCTCAACCCGACCACCGTTCGATCTCAATCAATGCCCTGGCAATCCGTCCGCGCAATTCCGCCACCTTCTCCGGCGTCCAATCGTAAAACCCTTTCTCCGTCGTAACCCCGAACTCTCCCTTTTCCACCTTGTCATTCAAAAGCGACGGAACGAATGCCGTGTCCCATCAATCCGGCTCCAACAACCGCAATCTTCTGAACATCCTCTTCTTTGGTCAGCAACGCCATATCTTACTCTTCCTCTCCAATACAATATAAATGCGTTGCTGTCCGAATAAACACCTGCGAGCCCGAAACAACCGGTGAAGAAAGCGTATACTCCCCATCCAGTTCATTTGTCGCCAGCACCTTAAACTCCGGACCGGCCTGTACGACGGTCGTCACCGCATCCTCGTTCAACAAATACAACTTGCCATCTGCCAACAGCGGCGAAGAACTTACAGTCCCTTGAGACGTACGTTCCGGCCCCCAGATCACCTCTCCGGTTTTGGCATTCAAGCAAGTAATCAAGCCCCGATCGTTCAACATATAAAAATAGGTCCCGTCACACACCGGTGTCGGCACATCTGGAGAACCCGCCCCATCCCATTTCCACACAACAGAATCCGTCACATCCCCTTTTCCGCCAGCAGGCAGAACAAGCAAAGGACGATTGCGTGTAGGCGCATAGATCATCCCATCCACTGCTAGCGGCGAAGCCACAA
>JAPUJS010000113.1 GCA_027296045.1 bacterium
AAGACCGCGGCCTCTGGATCCTGGGCACCTCCGAACACGCCAACACGGACCTGTCCCAGATCCGTCCCGACCGGCCCTGGCTCCTCGTGCTGGGCAATGAAGAAAAGGGCCTGCGCCGTCTGACCCTCAAAAAGTGCGATACCCTCTGCCGCATTCCCACATCCAGCAGGATCCCCTCCCTCAACATCTCTGTCGCCGCCGGCATTTTCATCCACGCACTCACCCCCACTATGACATAGACGGCAAATCTGTGCGCTCGCCCCGCACCGCAATCGCCTCCCGGCTCAACCGCGACCGGGGGGCTTCTCCCTTCAAAATCCGCTCAAAATCATCCGCGATCACATCGGCCGCCGAAATATTGGCATCCCTTGTTCGCCCCGCAATATGCGGCGTATGCACCACATTGTCCCGCCCCCGCAGGGCATCGTCCACCGGCACCGGCTCGTTGTCATATACGTCAAACGCCCCGGCCAGTTCATCGGCCAGAATCCGCTCGCGCAACGCCGCCATATCCACCGCATGTGCCCGGGTCGTAATCACCACCAGCGTCCCCTTTTTGAGCCGGCCAATCCGCTCCCGTGACAAAAGATGCTTGGCCGAAGGCGTTGGTGGAATGGTCACAAAGACCACTTCCGATTCGGCCACCAAAGAATCCATCTCCACCCCTTCCACGCCCAATTCATCCAGTCGATCTTTGGAAATAAACGGATCGTAGCCCAACACCCTGGCCCCCAGCACATGGCACCAATGGGCCACTCGCCCCCCGATCTGCCCCAGGCCCATCACCCCCACCGTCTTCGTACCCAGCGTCCCGTTCACAAAATCGGGCGCATCACAAAATTGGACATACTCAAATTTCCACAGTGGTTCCCCCTGCGCCATTTTCAAATGCCACTGCGTGATCCGCCGCAACGAACACAGCACCAGACCCAGCGTACACTCGGCCACCGACTGCGCCCAGGCCCGGGTCGCATCCACAATCGGAATGTCCCGCTCAAACATCAAATCTACCGGAAACCGGTTGTGACCCGAATTGTCCAGCACCCCACCCACGACCTTGAGCTCCGACGCACCAATCACACAGGCTTCCGACAAATACCCCCCAAAAAGAGCAACCCCTGCCACATCTTCCAGATTCACCGCCTCCCCCAACGGCGTATCACGCTCCACATTCACCACCACCACTTCGCCCAGAGCGTTCAACCGTTCCAAAAGCCGTTTGGGCAGAAACGGCCACGAACGTTCCAGATTGGGCGTTCTGGCAAATACCAATTTTTTATTCATACCGATCTGTCCTCCCATTCGGGTTGTCGGGTTCTCATTTCAAAATAGGGTGCCGATCTTACCGGGTACAAATACAATAAACATCTACCAGTAGCGCAAATGGTTTTCGGTTGCGCCAACCCCACCAAATTCCTATCTTGAAATCTAAGTAAATGCTTGATAAACTTTCAGGACCCACAGGAGATCCCCATGCCAGGTACCCTCTTCTGGGACGTCGACACACAAGTCGATTTTATCATGCCCGACGGCAAGCTCTACATCACCGACGCAGAAAAAATCCTGCCCAACCTCAAACGCCTCACCGACCACGCCCGAGCCCAGAACATCCCCCTCTTCGGTTCGGTGGACAACCACCACCCCGACGATCCCGAAATTTCCGATCAGCCAGACTTCCAGGACACCTTCCCCCCGCATTGCCTATCAGGCACTCCCGGCCAGGGAAAAGTGCCAGAAACCCGCCCTCAGAACCCGTTGTGGATCGATCCCGATTTGACCCATGTCGAAACACTCATCCAATCCGTTCAATCCCACACCGGCGAAATCATCTTTCGCAAACAGTGGTTCGACGTCTTCACCAACCCCAATGTCGAACCTATTATGAACGCCCTCAACCCCGACCGAATCGTACTCTACGGCGTTGCTTTAGACGTCTGCAATGCCTATGCCATCAACGGCTTTTTGGAACGCAAGATGGCACCCATTCAGCTTGTTCTGGACGCCACCCAGGCCATCTTGCCGGATCGCGGACAAGAATACGTCGAAAAGTGGCAAAAACAGGGCGTGGAAATCCTATCGACCGACGAGGTCGTCGGATAGGCTATAACAGATAAAAATACCAGACCGCCCATCCATATCCGCTCAGAAAAAGCCGGATGAATAACGATCCCCAAAAACGCGTGGACCGGCTCAAAAGCGCCAACCCCAAACGCCAACCAGGCTCCGGAACCATTTTTCATGCCCCACTACTATCGAATCCTATCCAGCAACAAAGGCATCTACGAAGCCGTAGACCACGACTGTCCCAAAGACGATCCCCGGCGCGCCGAAAAACCCGACGGATATTGGCTGGCAAAAGTCGGCCCGCTCTTTCCCAACGCCATCTCATTCTGGACCCAGGAGGGTTTGCAGAAATACATCGAATCCGGCCTGTTTAGCTGGCATACCTCTGTGGTCCAAAAGGGCGTCCGGGCCATCACTATTGAAACGCCCGACCAAATTGTCTATCAAGATCCCTACCAGATCCTGACAGAATCCAAGCCGGTTCCGATCATTCACGAAGCCGCCCTTCCCGAGTTTCTCACCCATTTGATGAACATCCTGGACTGATGTCATGAACGTCTTTCTCCGCCTGATAGTCTACGCCCGCCCCTACCGGGTCCGCGTCATCCTGGGCATTGTATGCACGGCCCTCATTATCGGGCTGGAGTAGAATATGTCGAAAGAGATCATCTGGCACAAAAAGCAGAAACAGCATAAAAAAAGCGGGATGCTCAAAAAGCATCCCGCCGTCCAGTTATCCAGAAAAATCCTTATTCAAGCCGCTCCATAGAGTCCGGCGATGAAGACGATGCCGCACGAATCTCTTCGATAAATGTCGCCGTCTCTTCCTCATAGGTCTGGAATGGGTCTCGAAACGAGATATGATTTTCGTTTTCCAAATAAACAGAGTCCCAATCCACAATATACCGCACCCGGTTTTCCGAAAGCGTTTTTACCAACTCTGCCCTGGCCTTGGCACGGGTATTTTGCGGGGGGTGAAGACAGGCCCGATCCACCTGTTCGTCCGTCAACACCCGTTCGATCAGGCCCTGCTGAACCAGGTCATGGTACAACCCCCGATTGGGGTCGATGTTGTGAAACTCCAGATCCAGACTTTGCAACCACGGATCGTCCCAGCCAATGCCTTCTTCTTCCATAAAGGTTTCCAGAAGCCACTTTTTGGCCACCCAGTCCAGCCGATCCTTCAACTGCATCGGATCGGCTTCCAACCCATCCAGGGTGCGCTCCCACTCCCGCAACACCCAGTCCGATTCTTCGTCCAAGCCCTGCAAATGTCGTTGTGCCAGATCCAGATAACTCCGCTGAATATCAATGGCCGAAATGGTCTGCCCGTTCTTTCGATCCAGAATCCATTTGTGGGTCGGATCTCTGGAAATCTCTTTCAACGCCCACACCGGATCGCCCAGCATCACGTCTCGGGGAAATACCTTTTGCTCCAACAGATTTAACACCATCGCTGTGGTCCCGACCTTGAGCGCATTGGTATATTCCGACATATTCGAATCGCCCACCAAAAGGTGCAAGCGTCGATACTTGCTGTGGTCGGCCAACGGTTCGTCCCGCGTATTGATAATGGCCCGAGAAAACTGAATCCATTGATAAATTTCGGTAACAATATGATCGGCCCGCTGGGAAATCTGAAACGTCACCGGGTCATCCCGTTCGACATCTTCGCGGTCATCCCGGCCATAATAATAAAAACTATCGTCATAGCTGCCCACCCGACCGGCACCACAGAAGATTTGGCGCGTGACCAAAAAAGGCAGCAGTGCCGGAATGACCACGGTCGAAAACGGCACATTTCGGCGGATCAAATAATTCTCATGGCATCCAAAGGTCGCCCCCGTATAGTGGTCGACATTATTTTTGAGAAAAGACGCCTCTTTTTCCAGCCCCAGCGACTGCAATGCCCGGTGTAAGATTCGGTCTCCGGCCCGGTCATAAGAAACCACATCCCACAGGCTTGAACACTCGGGTGTGGCAAATTCGATATGCCCCATATCGATATAGATCCGCCCGGCGTTGAATAAAAATCCCCCGTTTCCGGGCGGTTCGTCCCGGCCCCGGTAGTGAATATCGACAATGCCAATGCGATCGGTGTGAAAGATATGATCTTTCACCTTCACCGAAATTGCATCCGGACTCACAAAACCCTCGTGTTCCGGGGCCAGGCATCCGTATTCCGTTTCCAGACCGAAGATCCGATTTTCCATAGGCTACTCAATCACCCTTTTCCTGGTACGGGTCCAGCACCGACGCCAGGTCTTCCACTCCCAGGACCCGGTATTTGTTTTTGCCCTTTTGAGACTGCTCCAACACGGCCGCCTCGATCTCAAAAATCTCCAATTCTGTCTTCAGCACCTCTGCCACATCCAGATCGGCTTCTTCCAGATCCCCTTCTTCCGAAGTCAACGTTTCCTGTGCACTTGCCCAGCGCCCGGCTGCCCAGGCCTTCAGCGCTGCCGAAAGTGCATCTTGTAAAGAAAGCGTTTCCACTTCCAGATCCGAAAGATGCTGTTCCATCACCCGGTCGGCCTCCGGAAATCCCCCCAGAACAGCCCACCCGTCGCGCTTTTGAAAAGCACCGTCATAATCCACGGTATAAAACGTGCGCGTTCCTTCCATCCCGTCCAGCTCGGTCAAAAGAACACGTGCCAGATAGGGAGACCGAATTACCTCGTCAAACCCGGCCTTCATCGCAGGGCCCAGACCGAAATGAACGATCTGCCTTAATGTCACATCTTCGTCCGAATAATTAAACCCGAGGGTGTGCGCCATTTCAATGGCCGCATTGCGCAGATTTTCAATATCGGTGGAATGCCCAATCGAGCCCAGAGCAATGCGGTCATACACTTCAAACAGCTTTTGCTGACCCTGACCCATCGTAAGCAGCGCCACACCGTCCTCATAGCCCACACCCACCACGGGGCTTCCCCGGCGAAGCTGGTCTTCGATATAATCCCGCCGGTTTGCAATCGCCTCTGTCCAGCGATACGGTTCGTCCGAAAGCATCATGATCCCGTCCCCCCCACATACTGGGCATAGAGCCGTCTCAGATCGTCTACTTCAATATCTTCCAACCCCGACTCTGAAATGGTCTTCACGGTCGGAAAAATATCGGCGGACTGTTCGTAGCGGCCTGTGGCCGAATCGTATTCCGAAGCCGTGTCCAAAAGCCGGAGCGCCAACCCGGCTGCTTCTTCCCGACTCAGTTCGGAAAATGACTGCTCGCCCCAGCGATTTTGGTAATACATCACCCCCCGAATGGCCGGCGAACCCGAGCCGGTGGTGGTAAAATCCGTGCTTTCGAATTGAGCGCCCAGGGCATCGTAGAAATAGATTTTGCCCCGGCTGTCCCGACGGTCAAATGTCGCAAGAATCGGAATCACGGTCCCAATGCCCTGCATGGCCATCGGCAAATTGTCTCTAATCAATAGCGACAACCGGCGGAGTTTGGCCTCCAGGCTCATTTCCTGAAGCTGACGACGACGATAATACTGAAACGAGTGGGACAGCACCCGGGCAATTTCAAAGGCAATGGCCGGCGAACCCGAAATGGCCATCACCGTATACCCGTCCAACTCGATCAGCTTGTCTGCCCGATCGTAAAGCACCATGGTGCCCGCCGTTGCCCGACGGTCACCTGCAACAAGAACGCCATCTTGATAACGCAACGCCAGGATGGTCGTTCCTTCGGTCGGTTCAAAAGGCAAATCACCCACCTTCGCCTGCGCAGGCAGGTATTCTACCGGAAATCGATACCCTGTGGATTTCAGCAAATCGACAAAATCGGGTCCCATCGACTACTCACCCGTCCGCTGGCGATACCGCCGGGCTTGATTTGGATCCACCCGTCGCATACGCCGGAGCAGATCCCGGGTGTCGGGCCGATCCACCTTGGGGCGGGCAGGCCCGCTGTCATCCCCATCGCCCGGACTTCTTTTTGCTGGCTCGGACGGACGGGTTTTTCGTTCAAAAGAACTCCAGAGCTTTTCCATAGCGCCATTTGCCTCCTTTATAAATCACGATCCAATGGTTTTCTTGCTATGCCTGGACTGCTTCAACACACTCCAGTTCTTCCAGAAAATCGGAAAGTGTCTCTGACCGATCCAAGAGGGAATTATAGGGGTCAACGCGTTCCGAATCGACCAGATGTTTCATGTCCACCGAATGCTGCTTTCCATCCAGCAAAAACACAATTCGATCCCAGTTGATGGACTTTACGTGCTTGCCGAATTTTTCCAAACACAGGCCCCGGAAATAGGCCCGCGTACCGGAGGGCGGTTTGGACATCGCGCTAGCAATTTCGTCGTCGTCCACAATCCGGACCATCTTCCCCTGGTCTTCCAACAGATAATACAACCCTTCCGTACGGTCTACATTGTGGTATTCCAGATCCTGGCTTTGCAACCAGAAAAAATCGTCTTCGTTCTCCCACGAAAGTCCTTCGGCCTCACAGAAACTGTCCAAAAGCCATTTCTTGGTCACCCAGTCGCAGACACCTACCAGGCCCATCGGATCTGTTTCCAGACCGTCCAGCACCGCTTCCCAGGCCTTCAACACCCAGTCTGTCTCTCCATCTTGGCCGGCAAATTCTTTCTTGGCAAGATCCAGATACATGCGCTGAATTTCAACACTCGGCACCAGCCTGTTCGACGGCCCTTCCACTTCGACCAGCCATTGATACGACTGATCTTGCGATACGTTTTTAATCGCCGCAATGGGGTCTTTTAGTGTCACACCGGGCAACACATCTTTTTCAATCAAATCCACCACCAGCGCCATCGTGCCTACCTTCAGCGCCGTGACGTGTTCCGACATATTGGCATCGCCCACAATGACATGAAGCCTTCGAAACCGTTCGGCATCGGCGTGCGGTTCATCGCGCGTGTTCACCAGCGGCCGCTTGTGCATGGTGTCTACACTGGCAATGACTTCAAAAAACTCCGACCGCTGTGAAAGCTGATAGATCCTGGCCTTCTTGCCCCGCTCTTCCCCCACCTTGCCGGCACCAGCATAAATCTGACGGGTGGCAAAAAATGGCAACAGGCCCTCCACAATACGGTCGAAGGGCACCGCCCGTTCCATCAAATAATTCTCATGGCAACCGTAAGAGTGCCCTTCAAAGTCCGTATTGTTCTTATACATCCGCACCGTGCCCGACCCCAACGCCTCCGTCCGCCTTCTGGCACAAATGTCTATCACCCGCTCGCCGGCCTTATCGTGGGCCACCAGTTCAAAGAGGTTCACACACTCCCCGGTCGAATATTCCGGATGCGTGTGGTCGTTATAAAATCGGGCTCCGTTGTAAATGATCAAATCGCTTTTGAGTTCTTTAAACGGGATCTTGCGTTTTCGATCTTGCTGCAAGTGGACCTTTTCGTCCAGATCGTTCAGCAACTCCTTCACCTCAAATCCCCGCACATCTTTGCGCGGATTTTCCAGGCGATAGTCCCAGAGCGGAACAAACTCACCCTGCTGGTAACACCGGATCAATTGCATCGACTCTTCTACCACATCAATCCGATCCACCCCGTCGACGGTAATTCCGTATTCTGTCTCCAGCCCAAAAAGTCGATCCATGCATCACCCAACGAAAGTCCGGATTTTAGATTCCGAGCCTGTTGCTTTCAACCCAGAACTCGAAACCCGTAACATCCTTATCTTAAATCACGCCATGTCCCTGCTGTTGTCGACGGTCTTTTCGAGGTTTGATCGGGGAAGCCCGCACCACATTTTCCGGATCGTAATCCAGAAGCTTCAACCAGTCTTCCGTATTTTCTGTCGGCGGGAAAATTTCATTTTCGGTAAACTCTGCCTCCACGGCTTCCAGCAATTCTGAAAGACCAATCCCTTCGTCTTGTCCCGACGCAATCGCCCGCTTGATCACGATTTCCTTGGCCCGTTTCACAATCGATTCCAGAACCGCCCCACTGCACAAATCACCCCGGGAAAGCACCTCTTTGCGCCCGCTGCGCAACACCACCTCCACGAACCGGGTGTCGTCCCGCTTGGCGAAAATATCGGCCACCACCTGTTCAATAATCGAGTCCACCGCCGCCTTGACATTGCCTCCATGTTTTTCTACTTCTACAGGGTCAATCGGCAAATCAGACGTCAGATAAATTCCCAGAACTTCACGGGCACCTTCCTCGTCCGGTCGCGTGACTTTAATTTTCCGGTCAATGCGTCCGGGCCTTAAAATGGCAGGGTCAATCAAATCGGGCCGGTTGGATGTCAGAATAATCACCACTTCCTGCAAGGATTCAATCCCGTCCATTTCCGCACAAAACATCGGGACCACCGTATTGGAAATATTGTGCGAACGACTCGCCCGCCGCGTGCCCAAAACAGACTCTGCTTCGTCGATAAATATCACCGGCAAAAAACCCTCTTTCCGCTTCTCCCGAGCCTGAGAAAAAATCTCCCTCACCTTCCGCTCCGATTCGCCCAGCCACATGTTCAAAATCTCGGGGCCTTTTATGTGCATAAAACAGGCCTTCAGATTCAACCCGTCTTTCTGAATCTGTTTTTCCAGATTGTAGGCCGTGGCCTTCCCGATAAGGGTTTTGCCACACCCCGGAGGGCCATAAAGCAAAAATCCCTTGGGAGTGCTGTATTGATATTTCTCAAACAATTCGGGATAAAGCACAGGCATTTCAATCGTATCTCTGATCGCCCGAATCGCCTCCTCCTGTCCGCCGATCTTTTCCCAGGGAAGATCCGGTACTTCGTCCAGGTAATAATCCTGTGCCTCCGAACTGGGCATCAACTCCAGCGCCACCCGAAAGTTGGGGTCCATCCGAACCTCTTCGCCTGTCTTCAACGACTCCCCTTCCAGATCGCTTCCCCGGCTCACCACAGACGATTGCAGCCCGTGCTCCTGGCCAATACGCAAGCGACCGTCTTCCATCACATCGGAAATCTTACCCACCTGACCGGACGTCGCATATCCCAGATCACCTACCACGGCAAACGCTTCATTGACAAGCACGCGGGTGCCCACCTTCAGTTCGTCTTCATCCAGACGCGAATCCAGGTTGGCATAATACTCCGACCCGCCCACACTGATGTAGGCCACACCATTGTCAGGCGGCTCTAAAAGCGTGCCTACTCGGTTGGCCGGAGACGTCACTTTTTCGAGGGCCCCTTCCAGTTCCACAATGGTGCGCCGAGCCTCCTCAAAGGTGATTTCGTCTTCCTGGAGCTGTCTCCGAAGCTGATACAACAACGGACGTCGCCGATCCTTTTCGTCCATCGACATCAAAATCTGGTCAATCATGGACAGCGACTCGAACGTATGCTGCATGTCCACATAATCTTGTAGAAAATCGTCCGGAGACTTTCTTCCCCTACCAGAATCCTGTGGTCGGTCCATACGCCTCACCCTCTTGAGCCCGAAATGCTGGGACGGCTAAAAAGACAACTTTCGCAGACCTTTTTTATATCGGCAGATTTAGAAATAAATAAACATCCACCCGCAGAGCGAGTGGCACGAACCATGAAAAGAGTACTTGAAGAAAGTTTAGCACAACATAGCACCAAAGTCAAGCAGTCAAATCAACAACCGATCAACGGGATCCTTGCGCCTTGAAGAGGACAGAAGAACACGAAATCTATTCTTTTTCCAACTTTTCCAACTTGCGCTCAAAGTGGATAACCACCTCGGCCGAAATATTGGGAATCGGACCCCCGCGCCCGGCTTTCATCACCATGGGTTCATCCAGCGTCATACGCGACTTTGAAGACAGGACCACACCCCGTGTCGCGTCGATCACCCACTCGCATTTGCCTTTACCTGATCCTGCCACATAAAGAGACGCCGAACGGATATCTATCCAGCATCTGTATTCTTTCAGCTCTCGCTCTTCGTCAATGGACACTTCGATCCGTCCTTTTTTCTTTTTGATCTTCTTCACCTTGTAGGTGCTCTTAAAGGTCACGCCCGCCGTTTTGCCCATCAAGTCCATACTGGCAAAGGGTCTCTCAAGTGTCAACTCACCCGTCCATGTGTCCCCTTTATCCACAGGGTAATCGGGCAAGACCAGGCTGTATTCTGGCATCCAGTACAAAAAGGCATCGGTGACCATATCCTGACGTTCCACCTTATGGGCTTGAAAGTCCGGATCGAATTGGATCACCTTGCCGGTCGGCTCAATCCGCCAGATAAAACTCCGGCCATTCAGCATGTCTACCGTAAACGGAAATTGCTCCCAGGTTTGCATTTCCCCCAAAAAAACAGCTTTTCCCGACCCCTTTTCCACCAGCGCTTTGACGGCCAAAATCCCTTCAGGGATCTCTTCCATAGGCTCGGGTTCGGGTTTTTGGATCTCCTCTGTACTTCGCCACTGGCTGTCAATACTCATGCGCATTGAACCTTCCATACTGATAATCAATTCCGCCTGATTGCTGAAATACTCGATGCGGTGGGTATTTTTATATCTGGCTTTGCGTCCTTCGGGAAATTGTAGGTTCAGCGTCACTTTCTCCGCCTCTGCCAGGCCCGAAAGGCCCATCCACAACAAAGAGATACAGAGCCCCAGCCAGAGCGCACGCAACCACAATTTCATGGTACACCTCCAATTCGTCTGTCATCGAAAAGGCTGCCGCCTACTGCGCTCAGGCGACAGCCCAAACCGACTGTCTGAAAACAGCTCGTAAACCAAATATTCAAGCCAGCAGATCGATCCGGGTGCCCTTCACCCCATTTGGATCAGAGACTTCCGTCCCTGAGGTTTGGGACACATCCGAATCACGCCGGACACGCCGGACACGCCGGGGGCCCAATCGCCGCTCCAGAAATCGTTCCTGGTCTGGATCGACAATGGTACCTTCGGTTTCGGTGGTCGGAACAGGCCGGCTCAAATCCAGCGCCTGCTGCTCGGTTGCTTCCCGAGCCACCTGCGCTCGAGCCAACTCCGGCTCCCGCTGCAACACGTGTTGCTGACGGGATGCTTCAACCGGAACCCGGCCGAAACTTTCCTGGAATTCAATGGTTCGAACCTGCATGGGTCCTCACACTTTCCAGGGGGGGGATGGTCTCCCCCAAAAATACCCAGCTAAAGGGCCAATGTCAACTTGAAAACACCCCTCTTAAGTGCTTAAATCAGCGTCCTTTCGATCATCCATAAAGAGAAGCCACATAGGGTCCGTACCCATTGTAAATTTGCGTGGGCAAAATCTCGTCGGTGCCGATCATTCGCTCCGTTGCCTGAGACCAGCGAGGATGGGGAATCGCCGGATTTACATTGGCCGTAAAACCGTATTCCGCCGGCACCAGCGTATTCCAGAACGTGGCAGGTGGATCGACCGTAAACTCGATCTGGACAATCGACTTGATGCTCTTAAAACCGTACTTCCAGGGCACCACCAGCCGGATGGGTGCCCCGTGCTGCTTGGGCAGGGGCTTGCCATAAATCCCTGTCACCAGCAGACTCAGTTCATTGGCCGCCTCTTCAATCGTCAGCGCCTCAACATAGGGCCAGGGCCACTGGGGGTTGTTAAACTGACCGGGGGCCACTTGCGGACTCAGAAAAGTCGTCATTTTGACGTATTTGGCCGAAGAAAGCGGCTTCACCAGATCCAAAAACGCCTTCATTGGAAACCCGGTCCACGGCACCGCCATCGCCCAGGCCTCCACACACCGGAGGCGGTAGAGCCGCTCCTCCAGGGGCATTCTTCGAATCAAATCGTCCAGGTCAAATGTCACGGGCTTTTCGACCAATCCCACCACCTCCACCTTCCAGGGCTCGGGCATGAATTTCTCGGCCCTATAAAATGCATCTGTCTTGCCCAGGGTGAATTCGTAGAAATTGTTATAACTGCCCGCGACCTTCTCCGTTGTTAACGTCCGACTCAGGGTAAACGCCGGGTTCTGAGATGCTGGATAAAGCGTCCTCACATCCACGGGCGGAACCGGACTGGAAGGACTAATAATGACCGACGATTCTGGAGGCGCCGTCTCCGGCGTCTCAAATGACGTGAACGACCGGTCATAGCCACAGCCGGAAAGCAATCCGGCAGCGCCGACCCCACCCATTGCCCTCAAAAACTGTCGTCGATTTAAAAATGCCGCTTCGGGTGTAGCCTCTCGCTCCGGAATCTCCCACCCCTGCCGTTTTTGAATCCATGCCATGTGTGCCACTCCTGGTGGTGAATGATTTTCCCGGCTGTCCAAAAATGTAAGCAATGCCCGACCCACTGTCAATGCTTCACCGCAACCCCGATAGAAAAGGTGCTTCCAGTGGTGGTATTGCACCCCCACATCACGTGAATCAGGTCCAGGCTCAACTCAATGCGGTCGTTGACACGATAGATAATCCCTGGAGACAGCTTGCCAATATTCTGGTCTCCAATTAACTCCACCTCTTCCTGGACAGCGCACCGGCCAAAGCTCTGAATCCCGGCTACAAATCCCTTGATCAGAAAACGGCCCACCGAAACCCCGCCTTCGAGCGTATAAAACGCCTCATTGCTAAACACACCGCCCCGAACCCTGTACCCCACTTCGCCGGTCCAGTAGCCCGGAAATGGATACAGAGACTGGCCCACCAGCAGCCGGTAGTCCGTATCCATTTTTTTTGAACTGAGGGGCACCCGAGACGGAACGTCTTCTCCGTACCACAGCGGGATCTTGCCTCCAACAGCCGCAGACACCACCAGAGACCCGCGAGAAAGCGCCAGCCACCGGAGTCTCAGTTCCAGATCCCCAAAACCCGATCGGCGCTCCTGAGCAATCCCGGTGGCAAAGGTCCGATAATCGGTCAGTCGCTTATAAGGCGCAGCACCCACCAGCGTCAGCCGGTCGGCCAGGCCGTATTCCAGGTAGGCGGCAATGTTGAAATCGCGCAATTGGCCCATGCCCGTCTTTGGAATACGCTTGCCCAACCCGTCAATATCACCCCTGGAATCCAGATGGTTCGCGGCCAGTTTGAAATAGGAACCACCTGCTTTTTGGGTCCAGGCCCCCGCCTGGGCATCAGAACCGATGCCCAGAATACAAAAACAGATAAACCCGCACATCCATTTCATCTTCAGGCCTCTCTTTTTGGGTTGCCTATTTATATAATCTTGAACGTCTCTGACCCAATCAGAGTTCCTTGCAAAAAAGACGCGCAAACACCACGCATCTCTCCCCGGTTTGAGAAGCTCTTATTGTTTCTTCAGCCTCACCGATTTAACCCGAATCGGCCTCCCCCCTTTTTCAGCCGATTCCCATGCCGCTTCCGTCAACTGGATCACGCGCAATCCACAAATCGGTGGCACCTGAATCTTATCTTTGCCCAGAATCGCATCCACAAAATTCTGATCCGGGCTGCTAAATCGGGACGGCAGGCCATCTACATCCACCTCGACTTCCGGTTTCCCGCCGTATTTACACGTCAACTTACCCTTCCGCGAATAAATCGCCCCTTTGGTCCCCCAAATCGTAATATCTTCCCACATACCAGGACCAGGGCCTGTGCCGACCACCGAGAAATTCGCCAGTGCCCCATTTGCAAATTTGATGGACATAGCCGAATTAATATCCACTTCCGTATCCAGATTGTCCATAAAAGCCGAAACCACAACCGGATCCTGATCCACCATCCACAGCACCACATCCAGCAAATGGCTGCCCGAATCGTTCAACTGGCCGCCGCCCGAAAGGGCCAGACTCTGCCGCCACTTGCCCTGCTGATTCTCATACCAGTGCTGATCTTGCATAGCCTGAATGAACTGAATCTCGCCGAGTTCTCCTGCCGCAATCTGGTTTCGAATAAAACGGAATGTGGGTGCAAAATGCCGCTGATACGACACCATCAGAATCTTTCCCAAGTCCTGAGATTTCTCCATGGCCTGCCGGGCATGATCCACAGAGCAGACCATCGGCTTTTCGGTCAGCACGTGCAGGCCCTTGTCTAGGCTGTCCATGATCTGTTCAAAATGCAGGGTGTGCGGCGTCGAAATCTCGGTCGCATCTAGTTCCACCTGATTCAGCATGTCTGTGTGATCCGAAAAACGCGGAATCTCTCTCGCTTCCGGCACCCGCTCAAACAACCGGGTGAAACTCGCCTCGTTCACATCGGCCAGGCCTGTCACCTCCACCTCTGGCATCGCCATCAAACGCCTCAGGTGACCGCCCATATTGCCACCGCACCCGATCAATCCCAGTCGTACCTTCTCCATCCCTGCACTCCTTTCCAATCTGTACCATACCCATTGCACCCAAGCGAAGAACCCCGCCTTTTGCGCGGGGTTGGAGAGAACAATATAGGCCCCTCTACCCGGTTTGTCAATGCAGCAATAAAGGCCACTGGGCAAAAACCCAGCGGCCTTTATTGCTCGCCTATTCAGGCTTACTTCAAGAACAATATCTTCTGCGGACC
The DNA here is from genome assembly GCA_027296045.1 of bacterium. Lineage (GTDB taxonomy): Bacteria > Latescibacterota > UBA2968 > UBA2968 > UBA2968 > JAPUJS01. The sequence goes on from JAPUJS010000113.1 coordinate 14,433, forward strand.
GGATTATTTGAGCAGCATCAGCTTCCGCACATCGTGGAACTTACCGGCCGAGATCTGATAGAAATAAATCCCACTCGAAACAGCCACCCCGCGATCGTCCTTCCCACTCCACTGAACCTGATAACGGCCAGAACTCTGCCGCTCAGCCACCAGCGTCCGAACCACCTGACCCACAACATTGTAGATCTGGACAGTCACGTCTGCCGATTCAGCCAGGTTGTATTTAATCGTGGTTTCGGGGTTGAACGGATTCGGGAAGTTCTGGAACAGTGCGAACTCTGTAGGCGTGCTTTCCACATTCAACACACCCTGCGTTACCACCGGATTGGACAACCGTTCGGGATCGAACACAACCCCTTCGGCAATCTCGAACCGGGCAACATCTTCAAACTCCCGAAG
>JAPUJS010000114.1 GCA_027296045.1 bacterium
GTCCTGCCTCCAGGTTGAAATGGCGATTGAAGACGGATTTTCTCGACTCCTCTCGACCTCAATCGAAACCGAGATACGCCTGACGGCCAAAACTCGGGCTGAGCAGGAGGCCATATCGATCTTCTCGGATAACCTTCGCCAACTGCTGATGGCCGCCCCACTGGGTGAAAAGAACGTGATGGCTTTTGATCCTGGCTTCCGGACGGGGTGTAAAATAGTTTGCCTGGATGTCCAGGGCAAACTTCTACACGCCGACACCGTTTACCCGGGACAAAACGCCTCCCGCGATTCTCAGGCGGCAATAGTCATAAAGGACTGCTGCAAGAAATTCGATATCGAAGCTTGTGCCATCGGAAATGGCACGGGAGGCCGAGAGCTGGAATCCTTCATTCGTGCCTTGGATTTGCCTGGAAATCCACCCATCATAATGGTAAACGAGAGCGGCGCGTCTGTATATTCAGCATCGGAAGTGGCCCGGGAGGAATTCCCCGACCATGACCTTACCGTTCGGGGTTCGGTTTCCATCGGCCGCCGTCTATTGGATCCCTTGTCAGAGCTGGTGAAGATCGATCCTAAATCCATCGGCGTTGGCCAATACCAGCACGATGTCGACCAGAGAGCCCTCAAAAGCGGCCTGGAAGATGTGGTTATTAGCTGTGTGAACGCAATCGGCGTAGAGGTCAACACAGCAAGTCGTCAACTTCTAACTTACGTCTCAGGATTGAGTCCGCAACTCGCATCGAATATCGTCGACTACCGGAATGAACACGGTCCCTTTCTCTCTCGTGCATCCCTGAAGAAAGTTCCACGGCTGGGGGAAAAGGCCTTTGAGCAGGCAGCCGGCTTTCTTCGAATTCGCAACGCCAAAAATCCCCTGGATGCAAGCGGTGTTCACCCAGAGCGCTACTCTCTTGTCGACGCGATTGCCTCAGACATGAAATGCACGGTTCGCGATCTCCTAAAACGGGAAAGTCTGCGTCGAAAGATCGATGTAGATCGCTATCTATCAAACGATGTTGGATTGCCCACCATGACGGATATCCTCAAGGAACTTGGAAAGCCCGGGCGCGATCCCAGGGAGCAATTCGAAGCGTTTAGCTTTGCCGAAGGAGTGCACCGGATCGAAGACGTGGAACCCGGCATGGTCTTGCCCGGCATGGTCACCAACATGACTGCATTTGGCGCATTTGTGGATGTAGGAGTGCACCAGGATGGGCTGGTTCACATCAGCCAACTCGCGGATCGATTTGTCAAATTCCCTTCAGACATCGTTAGCGTTCACCAGAAAGTCACGGTCACCGTTTTGGATGTGGATCTCGAGCGAAAGCGAATCGCACTTTCTATGAGAGAAAATCCTGAAATCTCACGACATCCGCATTAATTGGCAGGGACCCACCTATCGCCCGCATTTGTGGCCTCTCACACAATAACGATGATCGCAGAAGGAGTGATCCGTGCAAAAACCCAATATGATCATGATTCTTGTAGATGACATGGGCTATTCGGACCTGGGCTCTTATGGGGGTGAGGTCAGAACTCCAAATCTGGATCGTCTGGCCGCGAATGGCCTTCGATTTACCCAGAGCTACAATTCCGCCCGGTGCTGTCCATCCAGGGCATCGCTTCTCACAGGGCTGTATTCCCACCAGGCTGGAATCGCAAATTTCACCGGCAAAGATCAAACTGCGGAGCTGGGTCCCGCTTATCTGGGACGGCTAAACGACAATTGTGTCGTGCTGGCCGAGGTCCTTAAATCGGCCGGTTATAACACCTATGGTGTCGGCAAATGGCACGTTGGCGATGCAGTAGACCCAACGGACCGAGGTTTTGACGAGTACTATGGATTCATTAAAGGTCACAGTGCAGCGCAGTGGGAACAGGAGCACTATCACCGATTCCCCAGGTCAAGAGAGCCGGAACTCACCTTTTCCGACCATGAGTTCTATGCTACCGAAGCCTTTAACGAGTATTCTCTTGAGTTCCTCAAGCAGGCTCAGAAGAGTGACAGCCCCTGGTTTCTTTACCTGGCCCATTCTTCGCCCCATTTTCCCCTGCACGCACCCGCTGAAACTCGCGACTCCTATGTGGATACGTATCGCCGAGGCTGGGATGTGTTGCGACAGGAAAGGTATGAGCGCCAATTGGAGTCCGGCCTGGCAACGGACAACTGGCAATTCACGGAACGATCCATGGTTCCAATAGAAGAGAATAAGGATGTCGCGAATGGCTACGGAGGGAAACAGAATCCTGCGTGGGACGAGCTTCCTGAAGACAGGAGGGAGGATCTTGCCCATCGAATGGCGGTGTTCGCAGCCATGATTGAGCACATCGATCGCGGGGTTGGCAGAATCATCGAGCACTTGGAGGCAACCGGACAACTGGACAACACACTCATCATGTTTAGCAGCGATAACGGCGCCTGCTATGAATGGGGGCCTTTCGGCTTTGACGAGCGAAGCAAGGCGGGTATTACAAAACTCCATCGGGGAGAGGATCTCAAAAAAGTCGGAGGACCGGTAACCTACCATTCCGTCGGCAGCGGCTGGTCCTGCCTGAGCAATACTCCTCTAAGAATGTATAAGCATTACAACCATGAAGGCGGTAATTGCAGTCCGTTTTTCGCCCACTGGCCTGAAGGCATTGATAATCCCAATCGCTGGGTACGCGATCCCATGCATCTTTTCGATGTGATGCCCACCCTGTGTGAAATCGCTGACGCGGAATATCCGGAGACGCTCCGGGGAAACGAAATTCACCCTCAAGAAGGAACCAGCCTTGTCCCATTGTTCCGCGGGGAAAGCCTTGCAGAGAGGACCCTCTACTTCGATCACTTTGAAGCAAGTGCGATCCGCAAGAGTAAGTGGAAGCTTTTAAAGTCTAATGCGCGGTGTCCGCACACAGATTGGGAGCTCTACGATATGGAATTGGATCGGTGTGAGACAAACGATCGGGTAAATCAGTACCCGGATCTCGCAAAAGCCATGGAGCAAGAGTGGCTGGAGTGGGCCATAAGGGTAAAGATTCATCCCTACTACAAAGTGGAGTCCTAGACTACCTTCCGAATTCCACGTCCAAAAGAAATAGCCCGGTGTTCGAATACCGGGCTATTTCATTCGGTCACCTTCTCAAGTTTCACTCCTCCTCGTTATCACGTTTTCAGCCTATCCAGCGTGATGTTCCCGGATCACCGACGTCAGGTTCTGAATAATTTCCTCGCAACTCTGGTCATTCACCAGATTTGTCAATTCACCAGGGTCGGCATCCAGATCGAACAGCTCACAGGGAGTGCCTGAAGGGTTATCCAGCGTGAACCGATACTGTTCATTTCTCACGCACGTATAGTCCTCGATCGATGAAAAGACGAACTCATGCCCATCATATTGGTTGTCCAGCGCAGGAAGCAGAGATTGTCCGCGAGCCCCATCTGGAGGATCCACCTGGCCGATGGCGGCAATCGTCGATGTCACGTCAATCAGCTCAGACAGGCCATCGCAGACCCCCCTGCCCTTTCGATCCGGCGGACTAATGATCAGGGGAATTCTGACGGACCCATCGTAGAAGCTGTGTTTTGCCCACAGGTGGTGCTCCCCAAGCATTTCGCCGTGATCCGCGCTATAAATAATCCACGTATTATCAAGCTCACCCAACTGCTCGAGCGTATGGATAACCTCGCCGATTTTCTGATCGACAAGAGAGACTGCACCCAGGTAATGGCGAATCCCCTCACGAACAAACTCATCTGTCATCGTTTGGATCTGGGAGTGTTCTTTCATCCGATTGAGTTTCTTATCCCAAACTTCATTGGGAGCCTCTGGAAGTGTCATATCGGGCAGCTGAATGTCCGCATCCTTGTAGTATGCTGCCCAGGTAGGATCGTCCACCAAGGGCACGTGTGGCTGAACGAATCCCAGGTTCAGGTAAAACGGCTTCTCCGTGTCGCGGCCCTTAAGCCAATCAATTGCGTGGTCAGCGATAAAACTGGAAAGCTCGTGCTCCTGCGGACACACGCTGGTTTCACCTTTCCAGTGAGTCGGTGTCAGCCTGTAAATCCCTTTAATTTGATTCTGATAGGCTTCAAGCAGGTTATGGGACTCAAGATGATCCGTGTAGGGGCTTCTTACATCGGAAGCGACAACACCATAACGGTCATACTCCTCAAAGACGTAGTCCCAGCCAAAGCTCTTGAGAAAGTCCCCAAACTGGCGTGAATCGAACTTACCCTCGGAATCTCTGTCCTCTTCTGAAAAAGGCCTGCTGTGGTAGTGTGTTTTACCTATCGAAGCCGTTTCATAGCCACCGGACTGGAGCTGCTTCATTACGGTTGACCAACCGGGCTTGAAGGGGCCATCTTCCAGGCTGACCCCACGCACATTGGAGGAAAATCCAATGTCCTGCGTGTACCCTCCTGTGATCACCGTAGCCCTGCACGGCTGGCAAATAGGACATTGGGTCCACGTCCGAGTAAATCGCAACCCCTCATTTGCCAGGCGATCCAGATGGGGAGTTTGAACGAGTGGATGACCCGCACAGCCCATCGCATTGTGTCTGTGTTGATCACTAAAAATGAACAGGATGTTTGGCTTTTTCCCTTCGGGCATCGGTGGCCTCCGCGATCTATCTATGGATGAAGACAATGAGTGACGTGGCGAAATCCGGTCACTTTGACTGTTGAGTTACACTGATATCGTAGAGGGGGCCTAGACGATAAGATTCGGCTCATTCTTTGCCTGGCGCAAACCTATCCAGGAATGAATTACGAGCGTCAAGATCACAACGGTACCACCCAGAACTGCCCTGCTTCCAGGATTTTCGCCCAGTCCAAGCCAGACCCAATACGGACCGACGACCATTTCAAGAAGCTTCAACAGGCTTACTTCGGGGGCTGGCAAATAACGAGGAGCTAGAGTCAACAATCCAAACGCTACTGGAAGTACGACCAGGCCCAGCAAACCTAGATAGCCCAGATCTGGACCTTGCACTTTCAAGGGATTGGCAAAAGGCAAAATCATCACTCCCAAGAAGATTCCACCAAGAACCACACTGGGCGTCATATCCACTTTTCGAGCGAATCGAATCACCACAACCTCACCGGCGACAAAACTCGACGCAATAAGCGCGAACAGATCCCCCATCCAGGAACCGGTTTGGAGGTTGTGTGACACGGTAAGAAATATGCCACCGAATGCTGTGACAATCGCCACGGCGGTCCGTGGGGCAATCGATTCTCCCAGGAAAAGCCGTCCGAGTACAGCCGCAAAGAGTGGACTGGATCCGATTATTATGAGCGTATTCGCAACGGTTGTATGCGTGATGGCCAGTACGAAAAACACCGTTCCGATAGCGATCATGGCCCCACTCAAAATTCCTATGGAGCCCATCACTTTAAACATTTCAATGAGTCGCGTTCGATGAATGAACAACAGTCCAACCGTGAGGCCAATAGCCAACAGGGTACCTCGCCAAAACAAAAGTGTCCACGTGTCAACCGAAATCAGCCGAATCAGCAAGCTGTCAGGGCTGAGGGCAAGAATGCCGACTACGGTGAGCAAGATGCCTTTGGCCTGCGGGGATAGGTTTGGCATGGGGGTTAGATGGAATGGTGATTGGATGGCGGAAATGACCACGCGAGTGAGTAACTCGAACCTGGGCGCGGCACCCCGGGCCCCTACGGGGGGAATCACGAAGCCTCGATCATCCCCTTCGTGGCGGAACTTTGGACCTGGCTATCTTACTGGCTTTGAGCTTTGATTCGTCCAGGCGTTCGCGAATTTGGCTCAGATAATTCCGTACGAGATCCTCACGCACCGATTTCAGTCCAGGATCCAGTACACGGTTATCGAGCTCATCAGGATCTGACTCTACATCGTAGAATTCAACAGGAGCCTCCGTGACGGCATCCACAACCAGCTTGTAACGACCGTCAAATATCATGGTATGGCCATTTACCTCACTGAATACAGCTTCCTTCCCTACTTGTGAACCTTCCCCATCCAAACCATTCAAAACCTTTGTAACCAGGGATCGGCCATCGCTGCCTGTCAAGGATTCTGCGCCAGATATTTCAAGCATGGAAGCGATGACATCCAAAATATCCGTTAGTCCACTTATGAAATATGCTGAATCTAATCATTGCCTGCCACTGCCTGCTCGAAACGTGCCTTCATATCTGCTAACATTTCATCGCTCAACCGTCTGCGTTCTACGGCAGCCACATTGGCTTCGAAATGATCCAGATTGGTGGTTCCCACAATCATGGTGTGTACATTTTCATCGCACAACAGCCACCTCAGCGCCGCTTCCACGCGGGGCAGATCGCCCACGCACTCGGGTGATAAAATCGTCTGGGCGCGATCCCACAAAACCGTATTCCCCGCCTCAGAACGCGGCTTTTCGTAAAGCGCATTGGCAATGGGCACTTTTACAATAATGCCCATATCCTTCTCGCGGGCAGCGGCAATAATCTCGGCGGGTTCCTGCTCGAGCACATTGTAGGTCAACTGCAGCGTATCATATTCGCCAATCTCAACCGCCTTGCGCGCCGCATCGCCATCGGCAGACAGACTGATAAAACGCACCTTGCCCTGTTCCTGCGCCCTCTTCAACCCTTCCAAACCATCTCCAAACGCCACGTCATCCAGTCCGGGGCTGTGCAACTGAATAATATCAATATAATCGGTCTTCAACCGCTGCAAACTGCGGTCGATCTGGGGCATAATCGCCTTTGCCGAATAATCCAGCGTTTGCACCCATTCGCCGTCCGGCTGTAACACCCGCCCCGAGCCGCACTTGGTGGCAAAGAAAAACTCGTCGCGGCGGTGCCCCACATACTTGGCAATCAGCTCCTCACTCCAGCGATAGGCCGCCGAGGAATCGATAAAATTGATGCCAAGATCGAGCGCACGGTTGAGCAGCCGCCCCACCTCATCGCCCTCCTCGGGACGCGTCCAGCCGATTTCCCAGGCCCCGAAACCCAGTTCCGAAACCTCCAGACCCGTTCGTCCAAGCCTCCGATATTCCATGGAATGCTTCTCCTGTTTGGTTCCGCCATTTTAAAGAGAGATATCTCCCTTTTTTGTGTGGCGGTGTGATGTTGGGCTTCTGCAGCCCTCTGCGCTTCTCTGCGGCCCTCTGCGATCCAGCGGTGCTGTGTGGTGTGGTTTTCGTGGCCCTCTGTGCTTCTTCGTGGCCCTCCGTGATCCCGCCCCTTACAAATACAGATCGAGCGGCACGGTCCTACCTCCGGTTGAAATACCATCACAACGTCCACCCGTGTCGACACGCAAACCTCGGCCTCGCCCCCACATTCCGACTTCCTGCATGCACAAAAAAGTTCCGATAAAACAAAATATCCCCACACTTCGCCACCAATTCCACCGGCTCCCCGATATCCACCAGATGCATATCCGAATTCACCTCATACAGATACGGATATTTCGCCGGATTGGACACGGCCAGACCCCGCATCGTCTTATGCGTCCCCGGCCACCCAAACGTCCCGCCCCCGTGCGGCTCTCCGTCGCTCAAATACAAAATCGAATGCACCCCATATCGAATCGGAAACGTATCGTTAAACTTCCACCGGTTCGTTCCCCCATCAAAATGTGACCTGCTGTGGCTCCACGGCTCGTCACAGGGAAATACGTTCTGCGTCAAAACCTTTTTGGGCGAATGAATTTTGCCCCGATCCTTCCCGGTCAACTCCGACAATGCTGTCAACACCTCATCCGTATAACACGCCAGAATATCGGGTGCTGCACAATTCTGGTGCTGCACCAGATGTCGGGTGGGCTTATGCACCGCGTGATCCGGCACCTCCGACCACGTCTCCGGATCTTCCGGGTCCATCTCCAGAAGCGCCCACATCGCCGCTTCTCCGCACCGGGCGACCTCTTCAGGGATCAATCCTGAAAACAAAATATGGCCCTCTCGCCGAAACTGTTCAACCTGCTCATCTGTCACCACGCTCATAAATCCCTCGCTTCCATCTCTACTTTCCATTCTCACGCCTCACTCCCACACATTCACGCCCGCACATCCAAAGGCCGGCGACAACACAAAATGATCCTCCGTTTCCACCAGCCGCTCGCACAATAATCTATGGTGTCTCACAACCTCATCCCGATACGCCGGATCGTCCACCAGATTCTGCGCTTCCCCCGGATCCTTCTCCAGATCAAAAAACTGCCACGGACGCCCGGCCATATTGTCACCCGTCACCGTATACTTATACCTCGAAGTCCGAAACCCGCGCCATACCTTGTCATAAAACGGCGGTCCCTCCCGCAACTCGGCCACAAACTCCAGCATCACCCCTTCTCGCTCCAATCCCTGGCAGTCCCCTTGCATCAACGCCGTCAAATCCATCCCCATCAGCTCGTTTTTCGGCTTGAGCCCTGCCAATCCCAAAAGCGTTGGAAATAAATCTTCTGTTGACGTCGGATCCTCCAGCACCGCCCCCTCAGGAACGCCGGGACCGCACACCATCAACGGCACCCCCACAGACTCCTCATACGGCCACTGCTTCGACCGCAGCCCGTGACTCCCGCCCAGCTCCCCGTGATCTGCCGTAAAAACCACAACCGTATTGTCCAACAGCCCTGTCCGTTCCAAAAACGCCATCATCCGCCCCACATTATCGTCCAGGTTTTCCACCATCGCATAATACCGCTGCCGCTCCAGAATAAACCGCTCCCGTTGCGACTCATCCTCGGCCTCAAAATTGGACGGCAATTGAATCTCCCGTCCCTCCCACGCAGCCTGAAGATCCTCCGGTGCTTCAAACGGCGGATGGGGCGGCTCCACCGAAATCACCATACAAAACGGCCGATCATCCGCCCGACCGTCCAGATAATCCATCCCCAAATTGAACAACCCATCGGTCTGATACCCCGCAATCGACCGAGGCGTCGGGTCTCCATCCTCAAAATAAAACGTATCAAAAGGCCCATTTCGCAGCTCAAACCCAAACCACTTCTCCCACCGCCCCTGATGCGTCCTCGGCACCGGTGTCAATCCACACTGTCGCGCAGACCCCATCCGCCCGTGCCCCCCATCCAGATGCCACTTGCCCACATAAACCGTCTCATATCCCGCCTCATTAAACTCATCCGCCAGCGTCCGCTCGGCAGGCGACATCCGATACTCAATCCCCGGCACCTTTCGCGTATGCGCATACTCTCCCGTCATCAGCGTAAACCGATACGGCACACAAATCGGATAGGTCGAACACGTATTGGTAAACCGCACCCCCCGTTTTGCAAACGCATCCAGATGCGGCGTCCGGGCATCCCCATCGCCATACACCCCCAGCGCCTGCCGCCGAAGCTGGTCACTCAACAAAAACAGAATATTGGGTCTCTGATCGGACATCAACATCCCTCACTTCGCAAATGGAAACGTCCCCGCATATCCCAGTTGATCCAGCGTAAACTGAGGATTGCTCACAAACTTAATCCCCGGAAACATCGGATTCTGCTGAAAGTGCAGCACAATATTTGCCCGAATCAACCCCGGCGCATCCGGCCCGGTCTTGGCCCCCTGATGCGGAATATGGCTATAAAAAATCACCGCATCGCCCGCCATCGGATACAAATCCACATGCGGCTGCTCGTCACACCACACCTGAAACCGATTCGTCCGGTCGTCCGTATACCCCATATGTTTCCGCATCTCTTCCGGCACCGCCCGGTTAAAAAAGTCCTTCACAAACGTTAACCGCCCCTGCTCAGGTCTATTGTCCGTTAAATAAAACGTCGTATTCATACACAACCCGATCACCGGACGCCTCGCCTCGGCCTTCTCCTCCTGATACCAGTAGTCGTAAAAATCCATATGCCATTCCTGGAGGTATTCCCGAGGATTCAGATGCGCCCGAAAACTCCGAAGCTGACATTGCTTGCCCATCACCGCTTTCAGATAGGACCCCACACTGGGGTGCGCAATCAATCCCTGTGATAATTCCGGCTGCAACGCCAGCAACTTCTCAAACGCCACGTTGCCCACGCTGTTGTCAATCTCATAGGCTTCTTTGTCATACAAACCGTACAACGTCTCCCGCCACCTCACCACTGTTTCCTCATCCAGTGCATTCTCAATCAGAAGAAACCCATTCCCTTCAAGGTGATTCAGATTTTCCTGAAAGGTCTGTTCGTCAATCGCCTGCATCGAACCCCCCATACGTTAAATGTCAACCTGTTCACCCGTCTGCATTGCGTCAACCCTGTGGGATGTCCCGGTCCGCCAGCAGCGTCCATCCACGCCCTGGTTTATGCATCTTCGCATTGTCCCAGCGCTCGCGCAACGCAGCAAATTCCTCTACATCTTTCATTTCGTGCTCCGGATGATTCGTATCTTGAATCACAAAATACGCCTCTCCCGGGAAACATGCCATCGTCACCGGATCGCGCTCCGGCGTATAATCTTCGGGCACCTCATCCAGATTGCTCGGCACATCAAAATCTTGATACCGCAAATCAATGCTCCACCGCACAATGTCCGTATTATTTTCAAAAGACGCGTGAGGCGTCAAATTGGTGAGCAACAACACCGATCCCGCCTTCATCTCCACCGGAATTGCACCCTCGGGCACATTTTCCGGCGCAATCTCCAGAAAGCCCGCATGCCCCCCCGTATAATGCCGCATAACCCCCTTATCCTGCACCTTGGGAATCACCCACAGGCACCCATTCTCCAGCGTCGCATCCACCAGCGGCACCCAGCACGTAATCATCAAATATTCATTGCAATGCGCCATCGAATATCCCGCATCCTGATGCCAGGGAACTTCCCCGCGCGGATAACCCGGCACTTTGGGCCGGACCCGGTAAATCGAGGTCGCCATAATTTCTGGCCCAATCAAATCTTCAAGACAATCAATCAAAGCCGGATGACGAAGCGCCTTCAAAATACCCGGTCCATGGAACCGTCCCGACCAGATCGACATCAGCACCTCGTGACCAGCCTCGGGATTGTGTCGATACAATTTTGTCAGTCGCGTCTCAAACGATGCCTCCGCAAAATCCCGATCCAGCTTCCCTTCAGCCATCAATTCATCACACCTCTCCTGAATCGCCCCCGTCAACCCATCCTTCAACGGCTGCAGATCCGCATCCGAATACACCCCTTCTTTCACTACATAACCCAGCTCTTGAAACTGCCTTAATTCTTCTGGTGTAAGCCCCATTTGAGTTCCTTGTATAATTTAAGAGAATATGGGGTCGTTTCACAAAACCCCTGCCTTATGCATCCTGCAACACATCTTCCCGTTTTCCAATCGAAGGCGGTGCCATAATCCGACGCTGCTGCTCTGTCACGTCGGGATACGCATCCGGATTGTAATAATTCTGCGACCAGGACGAATGCCCCGGACTGAATTTATACAGCAATGCTCGCCGCTCATGGTCCGCCGTCTACGAAGCAATATATAAAATTTATATACCCCCTTCAAGTAGAATGGACGAAGCCTCCCACATAAAATCAGAAATCGCACCTTGTGTAAATTTCAGCACGTATGTATATTGTAATTACATTTAAACCTGAGATTCGGAGGCCTCGAAATGGTCACAAAAATCATTAAAATTGGCAACTCCAGAGGCGTGCGTATCCCCAAGCCTCTGTTGGAAGAAGCCGGCCTGAACGACGAAGTCGAGCTAAAAGTGAAAGACAATCAAATTGTCATAGGCCCCGTAAATCAGCCGCGCAAAGGCTGGGAAAACGCTTTTCGAGACATGGCCCGCCAGGGCAACGATCAACTTCTGGATAGCGACACACCCGCCACAACCCAATGGGATGAAGAAGAATGGCAGTGGTAGCCAAACGTTTTGATGTTCACCTGGTCAACCTGGATCCGACTGTGGGATCAGAAATCCGCAAAACCAGACCGGCCCTGATAGTTTCTCCCGACGAAATGAACCAGTCCATTCAAACGGTCATCGTTGCCCCGATGACCACAAAAGGACGACCCTATCCCACCCGGATTGCCTGTCGCTTTCAGGGCAAGCAAGGTCAGGTTGTCTTAGATCAAATTCGAACCCTGGATAAGGCTCGATTGGTTAAACGGTTGGGCAAAATCAGCCCGAAAGTTCAACAGCAAGTTCTGGAAACATTGCAAGAAATGTTCACCCCATAAACACATCAAAAACCGTCAGGCAAAGAAGCGATCTCATCCTGGGATGGCAGCAGTTATGCAGCCTCTACGAAGGACGGGCCATTGTAGGAGATTAAAATGCTCGACAAAACGCACCTCTTCGAAGGACGCACAGAAGGCTATCATACCTATCGCGTACCGGGTATCCTCTGCACAAAAAATAATGTCCTGCTCGGCACAGCCGAAGCCCGGCGTGGCAAAGGCGGCGACTGGGACGGCAACGACGTGGTCATGCGACGAAGCGTGGACGGAGGTCAAACCTGGGAACCGCTCACCGTTGTTGCAAGCTGCGATACCTACGGCGAAGGCCCAATCAGCAACTTCGTCATGATCTCCGACAAAAAAGATGGCGCGGTTCATGCCCTCTATTGCCACAACTACGCCCGCGTATTTTATATGCGCAGCGAAGACGACGGTGCCACCTGGTCCGCCCCCTCAGAAATCACAGATGTATTCATTCCCTTCCGTGAAGCCTATCCCTGGCGCGTCATCGCCACCGGCCCTGGCCACGGCATTCAACTCCAAAACGGTCGCCTCATCGTCCCCCTCTGGATGTCAGACGGGACCGGCACCGAATTTGGCACAGGCAAACTCGGCCATCGGCCCTCCACAGTCTCGGGCATATACAGAGACGACCACTGACAGACCTGGCAACGAAGTGACATTATTGTTCACACAGAAGGAGAATACATCAACCCCAGCGAAACAATTCCCGTTGAACTCAGCGATGGGCGCGTCTTATTTAACATCCGAACCGAATCCAAACGACATCGCCGCCTCATCTCGATCAGCCCCGACGGAGCTACCAAATGGTCTGAACTCCAATTCGACGATGCGCTGCTCGAACCCGTCTGTATGGCCAGCATTCTCAAGCTCCAGAACGGTGCCATCCTCTTTGCCAACCCGGACAACCTCGAACACGAACTCACCAAACCCGAACGCGTCTCTTATGACCGCAAACGCCTCACCGTCAAAATGAGTACCGACGACTGCCAGACCTGGCCCGTATCCAAAATCCTTGAACCGGGCCCATCCAGTTACTCCGACCTCGCCCAAACAGCCAACGGCACCATCTGCTGCATCTACGAAAACCAGATCTTCACACGCCAAAACGACACGCAATATGTCACAGTTGCCCGTTTCGACCTCGAATGGTTGAAAAAATAAACGGAAAGGATCATCAAATGGATGAGAAAAACTGGTTGCAATACTGTGCAACAGAAGAGCAGCTCAGGCAGTTTAATGACGAGGGATATTTGATTGTTGAAGATGCTTTGTCTCCAGAGATGCTGGACCGATTGAATGAAGCGGCTGATCGGGTGGAGGCAGAGGAACGCAAGGCAAAGGGGCTGAAGCCGGATGATATGTTGATGAAGTTTCGAACGGTTGTGGAAGACGATACATTTTTGGATTTGCTGGACAATCCCAAGACATTTCCATTGTTGTGGGATATCTTGGGTTGGAATATTCAGCTATACATTTCCCATTTGATTGTTTATCCCCCCGAGCAGAAGGGCGGCGAGATTCGCAAGAGCGGCTGGCATCAAGATGGCGGCCGTCCAGTGCCCGAGATGGAGCGCCCCCATCCACGATTGTCGCTGAAGATCAGTTACTGGTTGAGTGATGTGGACACGCCAGAACACGGCGCAATGGCGATTGTGCCGGGCAGCCATAAGCTGGACACAAAGCCGCCGGGATGCGATTCGGGCGAGGGGGTGATGCCGGTGTGCGTGAAGGCAGGTACGGCGGTGCTCTTTGACCGCAGGATGTGGCATCGGCGTGGGTTTAATACGTCGGATGTGACGCGTCGCGTGTTGTTTTTTGGCTACAGTTATCGCTGGTTGCGAGGGTTGGATTATAACAATATGCCCGAAGAAGTGCTGGCCAAGTGCGATCCCATTCGGCGTCAGTTACTCGGTGACGGTGTGGATGTCAAAGGATGGTGGCAACCGACAGAAGCCGATGTGCCGCTGAAGGGATGGTTGCGCGAGCACCGGGGTGAGGAATATTTGGAAGCGTTGGGAT